>JAFGCN010000029.1 GCA_016932615.1 Candidatus Aenigmatarchaeota archaeon | reverse complement strand
TGGTGCCGATAGTAACCTGCCGCTCAGCCATGCACTGGAGCATCGCTGCCTGCACTTTAGGAGGCGCCCGGTTGATTTCGTCAGCCAGTGTAAAGTTTGAGAAGATGGGGCCTTTTCGTATGTAGAACCCGCGCGCCTCCTCGTAAATCTGGACTCCGGTAATGTCGCTTGGAAGAAGGTCCGGCGTAAACTGCACCCTGGAAAAAATAGCCCCCTCTATCGTTTCTGAGAGGCACTTGATCAGGTGGGTCTTTGCAACGCCCGGAACTCCCTCAAGAAGCGCGTGCGAGTTGCACAGCAAGCACTTTATCACGTCATCAATTACGGCATCCTGACCTAGCACCGCCTTATGAATTTCCCGCTTTACTTCAGAAATCTTGATTTTGTGTGTCTGAATATTGCTATTCATAAACTAATATTCATATAGTTTAGTTAGCTCTGATAGCTTAAGCTAAAAAATAAACAAACCAGAAAAAAAACAAAAAGCAATTATGCGCTGCTTGCAAATACTGTAATAACGCCTTCCTTTACGGTTCCTTCGTTAACTCCGTACGGCACATAGGCCTTTATGCATGCTGCAGTTGAGTTTCCTGGGACTATTGGGCCGTCATTCGTTGTGTTCCAGAAGTAAGTGCCTACGCTTCCGGAGTTTATTGCATCCTTGTTCCACCAAACAAGCATGACCTTTCTTGTCGCGCCTGATGTGGCATTTTGCACAAGGACTCCGTATCCGGTAAGGTTGTGCCCTGCTCCGACTGTTCCGTAGCACCATCCATCTTCACCTGCCGCATTGAGGGAAACTGTCACGTGGTTTGCCGCCTGGAAGTCTACTGTACCGGTTGTGGCTTCCGTGTGGGCATTGTTACCAATCATGAAGCTTCCGCCGCCGCAGTCTGTTGCGTTACTTATCATCCAGAAGTATTCCTCGTCTGCAAACCTGAACCTTCCGTAGTCCCTGTTTTGGGGTGGCATGTTTCCTGCGTCATCTTTTACGTAAACAAGCGCTCTTACTTCAGGATATTCAACAAGGTTAGGGAACTTGAAGTCGCTGTATTTGTTTAGGTCATTGCAGTTGCTGGAGTTTGCTCCGCCCGCTGGTTCTCTTGCGATTACTATGAAGTTTCCTGCGTCATAATTCTGGGCACTGGCGGTTGCAAATGGCCTTGCTGTCGGGTAACTTGCGTTGAACCATATGTAGGTGATGTTGTGTGAACCGATATTTTCTACCTGTATTGCAAAGTACCCATTGGCTTCATTGGAATAGTTTCCAATGCTTCCCGGTTCCAATGCATTCCAGGTCAGAAGATAGGGGTCGATGTTTACCATTGTCTTTGTTGATATGGTTATCGAGACGTTTGCCGTTTCCGTATCGTTCCAGTCGACTGCAAGTGCAGGGGAACAAATAGTGGCTGCAAGTATTGCTATTGCTAAAAGTATGTTGCTGGACCTTTTTTCCATACATATATTTAGATGTCTATATATATAGTTTCGGATTATATACTTTCCAATAAGCTTATTGAAATATCGATAAGCTGTGTTTTTGTACCGTCTGGCAAGTTCAGATAATACTTCAAAAAATAAAATGAGCTATGCCGACTCGGCAATTATCGTGAGCTGCCCCTGCGCGATATTACCTGCCGCGGTGCCGTAAGCAACCTTTACCTTTGCGTACATTATCGCTGCAGCGCCAGGGTAAAGCGTCGTAGAGGACAGGTAGTCTATGTGGCTTCCCGCTGCTGTTCCTCCAGGCGCGTCTTTATTCCAGTGGCTGAACATTGTTGTGTTGCAGTCTGCATTGACGGATACAGAGTAGTTGTGGTATTCCGCGTTAGAGCCAACATATACCTGAAGTGCGTAGCCCCAGGTTCCCTCTGCGTTGGGTGTAAGTGTGCCGCTTCTGCAGGCCTGACCTCCCGAAGAGTCATTCAGGGTTGCGTCGCAAGCCGAGATATCAACCGTTCCGGACTGAGTCTCGTTATGTGGCTCTTTTCCTATGTAGAAGGTTCCGTCGGTGCAGTTTGTGTTTGGAACAACCGCCCAGAAGTATTCCTTTCCGCCGTCCCTGAACCGTCCATAGCCCTCCCAGCTTGCAGGAAGTGTAAGGTAGATATCCGGGTGGGTTTCATTGTACTCAACGCGGTTTACGAAGTAGTAATAGTCGCTTGTTCCGTTTGTCTTGCTAAGCGCCACAAAGTTTCCTGCATTGTAGTTTGCCGCGACACCCGTCCCGAAGGGGGGTGCTGTTTCATAGGTCGTGTTTGCCCAGAGGTGGGTGATGTTTGTTGAGCCCATGTTTTCTATTTGTATCTCTTTGCTGACACCCTCCCTGCCAGGGTCTACTGCCTGAGCGCCTGTCCAGGAAAGCGTGTCCGGGTCAATTACAACGATAGTCTTTGAGCCGACCTGCACGGTAATGTTAATGGTGTCGGAAACATTTTCCGCCGCTATTGCCGGGATTGCCAAAAGTGATGCTGCCGATGCAATGAGAAGTAAGCTTAAGGTTATTCTTGCAAACTTGCCTGCACAGGCAGCGCAGTCTTTTTTGCGTAACTCAGAGTTCATAACTATCTAACTTAGCATATATATATTCTGGCGCTAATGAAATTTCAGTAAACCTATTGAAATAATAATACTATTGCTACATTATGGTGCTGCCCCCAAACGAGCTTGGCGTTTTGGTGAGCTTGTTTCCCGAAAAACATTTTAAAACGCTTAAGGAAATACAGAAAAAGTGCGGTTATTCCTATGAGAGGGTTCATTCTGCAGTCCAGTCGCTAAGCGAAAAAGGCATTGTTGGCACAAAGAGATACGGGAATGTAATAGTCGCCTTTCCAAACTACCATTCTGATTTTGCATTTCTGGGTTTTGTCCACTATACTACTGAGTCAAAGTCCCGGTTTTACACAGATTCAATGGGAATTTTGTCCCAGAAGGCAAGAAAGGTGCAGGATTCCGGAAGTGTCCATGAGAGGACGCCTGGCGAAATCAGTTCCTGCCTTTCCGGACTTGAAAAGCTGGATGCTGAACTGGTATCTGTCCTGGACTTTTCGATAATGCCTGTAAAAAAAGTGGCTCTTATGGTTTTAGGCCCCAAATATCTTTCAGAGGAGCTTCTTAAAATGGAGTACCGCTGCGGCCTTCGCTTTGACGCACAGTTTGAAACTATCGAGTCAATTTCAAGGAAAAGAGACGACTCCCGGTACCTTAATGGAATTGTGGTAAAGGGGGTCGAAAAGTTCTATCGCGCGTTTTACCTTTGAGCTATAAGTATTACCTGCAGGCAATATAATATATGCCGGAAGTTTTTGTCCAGAAGGCATCTGAGCTTTTGCTTAAGAATGATATTGGCATTGGCCTAAAGGCCGGATATTACTATCCTGATTTTTGGGTGAGGGACGGGCTTATTTCGTCAATGGGCTTATCCCTATCGGGCGATGCGCGCCTGGAAAAAATCGCAAAAGCATGCATACAGACTGCTGCAAAATTCCAAAGGTTCACCGGCCAGATGCCAAATAAGGTAACTCCTGACGGGAAGAAAATCTGCTTTGGCGAAGGAGGGTGCATTGATTCAAGCTTGTGGTACCCGATAGCGGCCTGGAATTATTTCAAGAGCACAAAAGACCTGGCATTTTTAAAGGAGCACCACAAACGGGTCGAGCATGCAATGGGCTGGGCAATCTGCCTTGACCAGAACAGCGACTGGATGATTGAGACTAACTTTGGAAGCGACTGGATGGATATGCTTCTCCGGTCTGGAAGGGTACTCTATGACAATGTCCTTCTATACAAGGCGCTTAAGGACGCTGACGAAATAAACCGCTTTTTGGGGTTTGAGCAGAAGTGGGGCTGGATTGCAGAAAACCTGCGTGAGCACATAAACATGTTCCTGTGGCCCACACAGGAATCCCTGGAGGAAGTGAGAACGCGTTATGGCCACACAGGGCTTGAAAAGGATGTGGAAACCGTGATGTCAAACGAAAAAGGAGAGCGGAATTTCTACCTTGCTGAGCTTGGCTTTCGCACATACGACCCGCGCTTTGACGCGTTCGCAAACACACTGGCAGTTCTTTTCGATGTCGCGCCAAAAGACCGACGGAAAAAAATACTCGATGCAATAGAGTCTGAGCTTGTGAATAAGCCCTACCCGATAAAGGTGCTTCACCCTGCAATCTCAAGGTACGACCCTTTCTGGAATTTTTACTTCCGCTGGACGGACCTGCCATGCCTTCAGGAACCTGGGAACTTTCATAACGGAGGAATCTGGCCTTTTGCTGGCGGTTTTTACATAGCCGCATTAAAGAAGGAAAAAAGGCCATATGAACGGGCTTTCGATTCTCTTGTCAAGTCTTGTGAGATGGAGAACTGGAGGTTTCCCGAGTGGATAGGCCCTGACGGAAAGCCGGGCGGCTCTGCAGACCAGACCTGGTCTGCTGCGATGCTGATTTATGCGCATTTTAGTAAGTGAATACTTATAAGTAGCTATTTTTATAAATCCTTTAATGAAAGGAGAGGAAGTTTTTCTTCAATGGGTTAAGCCAAGGAAACTAGGAGTTGAGCTTGTTAACGAGACTATTGAGCTTCCGGTAGTGCCGGGGTATATTGAATTGGTAAAAAGCGGATCGAGAATTGTGCCTGACATCTATGCAGTTGACTCTAGAAGCATTCCTCGTGGTTTTTGGGCAGTCAAGATAGAGAGAGTGAACGGTCCGCGGCTTGGAGAGTACATTGAGCTTCAGTTGGAGTCAGATTTCAACAGGGGGCTTATCGAGCTTAACTCAATATACAAGACCCTTGGAGAGTATGCCACAATCATTAACGGCAAGCTGATTGGGCATAAGGACTTCACCTTGGAAATGTTATTGTCAGGGAAACAGATCGCCGGCCGGTAATTATAGACTGGAGCAAGGCAGGGGAACTCGGATCGGGCGAAAATGGGGACAGGAAGTATTTTTTAAGTGCTACTGCGGATAAACTAAGGGAAATTGGCAGACCAGGCGCATATCCAATACTTGAAAGGGCGTTTGACCTAGGTTATTTTGAATCAGGAATTAATCAAATATAGCGAGCCAATAATAGTTATGAAGTGCGAAACTTTTGTGAGGGAGCACCTTCCCGCAATCAGGGCGCTTCTTTCAAAGGAGCTTACCTCAAGAGGCCTCACCCAGCAGGAGGCGGCTGAGAGGATATATCTCACCCAGCCGGCAATCGCTTTTTACCGAAAAGCTGCAAGGGGAAAGAAAACCAAGGAGCTTGAGAAAATTCCCGGGGCAAGGGAAAAGGTTGAGGCGCTTGCTAAACAGATTTTTGAGCACCCAGTGCCAAAGGAGGAATTGGAAAAAGAGTACTGCGGGTTTTGCCGTATTGTTTTCAGCCAGCCGAAAGACAACATTTCGCAGGAGTGATGCCTTTAGCTCGACCATGGCAGTCTGCAAATGTTAAATCTTCAATTGCTACCCTTTGATTATCCAGAGGAAAACTCCGTATTAGTCATTGACCTATTTAGTTATGGGCTCTAAGGATTCAAGAGAGTCGCGAGCATCTTCTTCTGCAAAGGACAAGTATGAGATTCCTGATTCTGAAATTGGCGGTGGGTCTGACATAAAATCCCTTCAGTACGAAATATTCCAGGATGAGGAGAAGATGAACACTCTTCCAAAGTCTCTTTACGAGCGGGCGGCAAACTTTTCGGAAAAAATTCTTCCCCTTGACCCGGATAAGAAGGCAAAAGAGAAGCTGCAGGAGGCAATAGAGTTTGCGCACATCAGCGTTACCCCGAGAGGCGTGCTGTCGGTTACTTTCCTTCTGGGCGCTCTTTTGTTTTTTGCCGGCGGGCTTTTGGTGGTAATGGGCTTTTTCACCTTAGCCATGGCGGTAATTTATTTCTGCGTTGTGGCTGGCCTTTCCTATTACCTTTACACATACCCTTTCCGCCTCAAGAAAATATACGAGCTTAGAGTCGGGTCTGAAATAGTGATGATGGTTCTTCACATGGTAATCTTCATGAGAAATTACCCGAACCTTGAAGGAGCCGTGAAGTTTTCTGCTTCAAATATTACAGGGCCTCTTGCCCTTGACCTCAAAAAGCTGATGTGGGACGTTCACATAGGAACTTACGACTCCATGGAGCAGGGGATTCTTGCTTTTTCCCAGAAGTGGAAGACCACTTTCCGGTCTTTTTCGGATTCCATTAACTCGATAGTATATTCCCTCTATACCTCAGGAAACAGAAGAATTGAGCTTCTCGATGAGTCAGTTAAGATTATCCTTGACTCACTGGACGAAAGGTCAAACAGTTACGTGACTCAGCTTAAATCCCCAATTACACTTGTAAACGCGCTTGGAATACTTCTTCCAATACTTGTCCTTACGATGCTTCCTATTATCACGATATTCCTGGAGAATATTCCTCCGGAGGTGATTTTCGGGCTTTATGATATTCTCCTCCCGATGACTCTTTTGTTTGTCATAAAGAACATACTTGACCAGAGGGTCGTAACCTTGCCGGAGCCGGACCTCTCCCTGAATCCAAATATCCCACCCCAGAACATGTTTTCCTTCAAGGGCATAAACATCCGCTCTCTTATTCCTGCGCTTTTGATTCTTCTGCCCTTCGCTTATCTTGCCTGCACCCATTACGAGTACATGGTTATCGCTTCCGAAGAGGACATTAATAAGTACTTTACCGCACAGGAGAGAGCGGCTATGGGCGCAACTGGGCTATCGGGAGGCGCGATAATAGACCAGGGGCTATACCTGTCCTACTTTATCGTCCTTGGTCTTTTCCTTTCCATTTCCTCGTATTTCCTTCTCAACTCTTTCCAGAAAATAAAATTCCGAAAGGAGATTCTCGAGATGGAGGATGAGTTCAGGGAGGTTTTGTTTGGGCTTGGCCAGGAGATAGACAGGGGCATACCCATCGAAGTCGCGCTCCAGAAGATTGCGCCAACTCTTCGGGGACAGTTTTCCGTAAAGCTCATCGACAAGGTAATGCAGAACATAAACTACCGGGGCATGACTTTCGAGCGGGCGATATTTGATGAAAATGAGGGTGCGATAAGGTACTTTCCATCAAAGCTAATTCGCTCTGTACTCAAGGCGGTGACCGATTCATCAAAAAAGGGCACAAAGATTTCTGCTGAGATCATGATTTCCATTTCCAAGTATCTTTCCGACATTCACAGGACTCAGGAAAACATCCAGGACAAGTTTTCCGAGATACTTGGGGGCATGAGCATGCAGGCGAAAATTCTCCTTCCCCTTATCTGCGCAATAATGAGCGTCATTACCTATATGATCGTCCAGATGATGAATTTTCTGAGCTACCAGATAGGAGCGCTTTCCGCAAACCAGGCGGTTTCGGGCTACGCGGGGCTTCTTACACTTTTCAAGAAGGTTGAGATGTCCCCGGCCATGTTTCAGTTTGCAGTCGGCATATATGCGATAGAGACGATAATAATTCTTTCCTGGTTTATGAACGGAATCCTCAGGGGAACAGACAAAATAAGCCTTCACAACTCCATTGGAAAGAACCTTCTCGTTGGGGGGCTTCTCTACATATTGATTGCTGTAATATCTGTGATGATTTTCAGCCCGTTCCTGGAAATCCTGAAAGTAGGGCTTGGCACTGCGATATAGCTGCGCATTTTACTATTTTTCCCATCCCTCAAAAATAATTTATCTGCGCCCACGATGCTATTATGGGGTCGAAAAAAATATGCAAGCCGGATGATGAAAATTATATTTTTTCCGAGGGAATAGACTACTCCAGAACCGGAGATGTCTCAATCTGGGGGAAGGGCGACCCCGACATGCTGAATTTTTTGTTAGGGACAGAGATTTCCGGAAGTTGGCTTAACCTTGCTGCCGGTGACGGTCGATACAGCTCCATTTTGCTTGAGAAAGCCAAGAAAGTTATATCCTGCGACATTGACGAAAGCGCCCTTTGTAAATTGCGGAGAAACACGCCTGAAAAGTTTAGGGCAAAGCTTTGCACTGAAACCTTTGACATAACCCGGAAGTTTCCCTTTGAAGACCATTATTTTGATGGGATATTTTGCAGCGGAACCCTGCATCTTTTTCCAAAGGAAGTCTTAAAGAAGATATTTGCAGAGATGGACAGGGTGCTCAAGCCAAATGGAAAAGTCATTATTGACTTTGCAGCAGATATAACGCGAAAATCCCCTGAAGGAAATCTAATCACTTTTGGAGACGAGCCGCTATATACAATGGAAAGGGCGAAGTGCCTTCTAAAGAGCATCTTCAGGAATTACGAAACAAATATGTTTGAGTCAGAGGTTACGGAAGACTATGAAAGGGCCAACCCTCCTTACAGGTTGGATTGCAAGTTTGTCATTTTGTCGGGCAAGAAAAATGGCAGCTAGCCCAGATATAGAAATTATATCAAAGCATCATTTCTTCTCTAAAGAAAGCCAGACCTCACAAAACAACTAACCCTATCGCAGATGTAAAAAAGCGCCTCAGGAAGGATATCCACCATTCAGTTCTTTTGGGGTTGTTAGACCTTTTCTTTTAAGAAAAGGGATGACCTCGGACCTTCGACCTAGTGGTTAACAGCCACTCGCTCTACCTACTGAGCTACTGAGGCATAACCTACATAGGGTAAAAATAAATTACTGCTTTCGAGCCAAAAATGCCTCTTTTGCGTAATGTTATGGCATTTAGGCTTTCCTGGGGGGTCTTCGCAGGCCTTAACTGACTCAGGAAATATATATTATAATATGGCTGGCGGCAGGTGCAATATTTCGAACCGGAAACGCACTTTATTTGGGGGCGCAGGCCTGATTATTTTAACTGTTTTTGCAAGTCTTCTTGCCCTCAGGATTTGGGGCTTCTATACCAACTATCCGCAGGAAACACTGGCCTGTTCTGAAAATGGGCTTAATTCCAGTTCCTGTTTGTGCTTTGGCGAAAGCTGCTACGCCCTTCAGATTGCAGACACGCCTGAGCTCAGGTCGAAGGGACTCATGTTTCGAGATGCTCTTGGGGAAAAAGAGGGCATGCTCTTTATATTTGAAAGGGAGGAGAAATGGAGCTTCTGGATGAAAAATACTCTTATTCCCCTGGACATAATCTGGCTTGACAGCAATTTGTCTGTTGTAGAGGTGATTACTGCTCTGCCCTGCAGGGAGGAGTTTTGCCCATCCTACGCCCCAAAAAGGGCTGCCCGGTACGTTCTGGAGCTGAACGCAGGGACTACTGCCCAGGAAGGCATTTCAGAAGGCCGCGCCGCCCGGTTATTTTTGCCTTAAAATATACCCTGGGGTATCAAGCGCTTTGAAGGCAAGCTAATAAAGGCATATGGCTCTCTTCCGGCCCTTTTCTTGGCGTATCCTACTCTCCAAAGAATTCCCGGGTGAATTTAGCTCTTTTTAAGACATCGCGCCTTTTTCGGAACGCTGGAACCCGAAATTTTATTCTAAAAGCTTTGCCTAAATACTATTGTGGGGTTGTGGTGTAACCAGGCAGCACAATTGGCTCCAGTGAAGCCTTTTTCTTGCAAGAAAAATGCTTCAGCCAAAAAGAAGCAACTTTGCATTTGCGAAGCAAATGCTTATAATGGAGCTTTGACGACCAAAAAACGGCCGGATGAAAAAAGGGCAAAGATTGCCGGAGAAACCAATTAATCGGGGTTCAAATTCATCCCTTCTTTCTTAAAAACAGGAAAGAAGGTCTGGAAATCCAAAGAAAGAAGCGAAACTTTTTTCTTTGGGGTGAACCACAGACCTTTCTTTTTCAAAGAAAGGGATAGGGAAAATCCCTGCAACCCCACTCTTTTCAAAAGCTTCTTTAATCTATCCAGTAGGTTATAGTTATGGCTTATACCAGAGTTATAGGTATCCTTTCCGGAAAAGGCGGAGTCGGAAAGACTACCCTGACCTTTAACCTTGGCGCTGCCATGACTGATCTTGGAATGAATGTGGCAATAGTTGATGGCAATGTGACCACCCCAAACCTATCAATACATGCAGGCCTTGCGCCCGGCAACATTTCCCTCCATGATGTCTTAAAGGGAAGGGTCGACATATACGATGTGATGAAGCTTCTCCCTTCGGGAATGAAAATAATTCCCGCCTCTCTGAATGTAAGCGACCTTGAGGGGACAAACCCAATGTACCTTGGCTCCCGGCTTCGGGACCTATTGGGGCGCTTGGACTATATACTTATCGACGGAGCGCCTGGGCTTGGGGGGGAGGCAATGGGCGTTCTTGGAGCTTCCCATGAGATAATAGGGGTCTCAACTCCTGACCTTCCGGCGCTTACAGACCTTCTCAAATCAATAGAGCTTATTAAAAAGTCAGACCGCAGCTATCTTGGAACGGTCATAAACATGCACAGAAACAAGCCATATGAAACAAAAAAAGAGCATGTCCTGTCCCTTCTGGAAGAAACACCAATTCTTGAAACGATACCCGACGACGATAACATGCGCTATGCCCTTTCAAAAAGGATGCCGGTAATCCACTTCAAGCCGCATGGGAGGTCATCTCTCAAGATAATGAAGCTTGCCGCAGGAATTACCGGGAGGGCTTACCAGATTCCATGGCACAGAAAACTGAGGTCTTACCTGGATTTTGTTTAGCGTGGCCTTGCGTCTTCTCTAATTTGACCTGAGGAGAAAAATCCACCTGGTATTTCGGTATGCCTAGGGATATGCCATATTTTGTAGCTTCTTCATATTGCTCCCTTCTTGTCCGGTCTATCAAAAATACCTTGCTTTTGAAGATTATATAGTGAGTATGCTCATCCTTGAAGTCGGCGTACCAGTCGTGCCTTGAGTCGAGGGCTTTGCTTAAGTCTTTGGCAACTGCTTCTGCCCGATTTTCCGGGACTTCAACTGTGTGAAGCGTCCAATGCTTTATCCAGGGAGTCTTATGTTTTGCAGTTACTTTCTCGACAACAGTCTTTATGATTTTTACCTTCTGGAGAATTTCCTTGTCTTCAAGACTTTCCTCAATGATAACTCCAACAAAGGCCATAATTATCTTGCCAATTGGAGTATTAGGAATTAAGTTCTCACAAGCCCTTATTTTTGCTGCTCCTTTGCGACGTGCTTTTTCACCTCGCTTTTCCTTATCTCAAGCGTGTTTATCGGGTAAATGGCATTCAAACTTTTCTTGAGGTATCCCTGAAGTTCGTCACTCATAATTTCCTTTGTAATGGTCTCAAGGTCGTTTTTCTGGATGTAAAGCCGAAGGAACTTCGAAAGCTCTTTTCTAAGCTTGAAGCATACACTCGAACATATATTCTTGGAAGTAATGATTACCGGCTTAAGCGTAATGTCATATCCGTCCTCGGAAACCTCTTTTATGACTGTATCTATCCTTGTGGTGAGAACCCTGACGTTCTTTGACATGTAGGCCCTTGAAACCTCGTGGCCCACGAAATCTGTCTTGAAAACGCCATCCTCAAGCTGACCTATCTTAAAAGTGAATTTGTAGTACTGTTTTGGGAAGTTCCTCTCAAGAGCCCTTCCGTAAATCATCACGTTTCTTCCAAAGCACTTGTGGGGCTTGTCCGCTGAAGTGGTGCCTATAACTTTCTCTCCAAAGAACTTGGGGGCTACTATGGGGTACTCTGCTTTGGCTTTCATTATAATAATACTCCCCCTAATCTTTAAAAACTCAACAGGAATGCCCTTTAAGCCCTTTTTGCATTTTTTCGATGAATTCCCCGGCTTTTCCGAGGGCTATTTTTCCTCCGGCTGCCTTGGGGTGGCCTCCCCCATAGCCACCGCACTCGGCGCAAACCCTGCTTATCACTTCGTCAAGGTCCACCTTATCGTTTTTCGAGCGCGCCGAAATCTTTATGCCTTCCTTTCCTTCTGCAAGCCCGATGACGACCGGCCTGCTTTCGGCATTGTTTATGTAGATGGAGACAATTGTGCCTATGATATTTTCGTCTACATTGTTTTTGGCGTCTATATACATTGCAAGCTCATCAGTGGGGAAACTGGGCAGGTTTTTGTTAAGCCACGAAAGCCCGCTTGAGATTTTCTGGCGGTACTCGTACATGACTTCATCTATTTTTTCTAGGTTTCCCGAAAGGACCTCGAAAACCTCGTCGAACTTCTCAAGCCGCCCAAAAGCGTTGAGAGTTGTAGAAAGCTCCTGTGCGTCCATAATCTTTTTTGGCTTCTGTGTGAGAATGTAAATATTTGAAAATACTTTTGATGGCTCTGCAAGGTCCTGCCTTAGGGCTTCCTTCAGGATTTCGTTTTTCAGTATTTCTTTTTCCCTGTCGGCAAGGTCGCAGTAGCTTTTGATCTTGCCATTCCCGTTGATTTCAATGTTCAGTTCCCTCAGGAACTGTATTGCTTCGGACTCGCTTTTAAGTGGTATGTGGTTTGAGTTCATAAGCGACCTGCTGAGGGGGCGGTTCACATGCCCAAAAATGTTCAGGCCTTTTTCTGTCTGGAGCCGCCCGAGTTTTTCGGCTTCATCGACAATATTCTTGTTTTCCCCTTCCTGCACCTGGTTGTCACCGATAGAGCCGACAACCGCAAAGTCCACAAGGTCAAAATTGTTCTTGCTAAGCCCTTTTGCAAAGCAGTAGCAGACTCCCGAGCCGCAAAGCGTTTTTCCTTCCGTGCAGGGGTTTATGTGGGTTATGTTGGGAGAAACTTCAGGCGTTTCCGGCTCATGGTGGTCAAGTATCACGATGTTTCTGTCTTTTGGGATAAGGGAGAGGTATCCGGAGCCAAGGTCTGAAAATATTATCAGGTCTGACTCAATTTTTTTCACCTTTTCGATAATCTCTTCACTTATCTCTTTTGCAACCATGACCTCCACAATTTTTCCTTCCCTTCTCAGGGCCTCGGAGAGAATCTTTGCAGAGCATATGCCGTCACAGTCGTAGTGCGACACGACAAGGATTTTTTTTGCGTTTCTTGTTTTTTGAACGGCTTCTTTAAAGTCCATTAGTATATTCTGAATGCAATTAAAGGGCTGCCTATTGAATTGTAATATATAAAACCCTGGATATACTTATGAAGTGCAGAGGCATAGTTGCCCTGTTTGGTCTACTCTTATCCGTGTTTTTTGCATTCTCGGCTTGTGCTTTTGCCGATGGCGGGCTTTTCAGGCCAAGTTACGATGACCTGTTAGTTTATGAGCTTCAGGACATGAATAACCAGGTCTGCGCAATAAACTATGCGGGCGGGATGGAAAGGATGCTTCTGTCAATCGAGTCGGAAGATTTTGCTTCAAGCGGCGCAGTCTGGATTTTTCCGGTTCCCGCAAAGCCGGATGACGTGCTTATTGACACTTTTAATGAGTTTCCATCTTTTTACGGAAACGAAGTTGGCGGTGAGGCAAAAGAGAAGGTTTCAGAATCTCTATTCATGATGTCTCTTACACAAGTCTACACTTTCCCGATTGGAATTCCCTTCTGGCTCATGGGCACCATGAGCGTATCAGTTCTTGAAAATACAAAGGCCCTCTCAGGTTACGATTCCGTGCAGGGAGTTATGGTCTATGAGCACCTTGAAAAGCTTGGGCTCACTACTGAGCTTATAACTGCTGAGGATAAGGAATCATTTTACAGGTACCTGCTTTCAAAGAACCTGACAATACCTGAAAAGTTCAACAATGTTGCAGAGACTTATCTAGAAAAGGATTATTCGTTTGTCGTTTCCTGGTACACCGGAAACCTCGGCTCTCAGGGCGACAGCACAAGAGACCCCATCTATAGAGGAGATTACTGCTGCAGGTCATCCGATAGAATTCCCTACTGGTCGGACTCTCATTGTGATGCCGGTAGAACAGTTCCAATCGAACTGTGTGAGGAGTACTACTGGGAAAACTATCCAGAGACCTATTATGACTATAAAAATTACCCTGCAAAGCGCCTGAGCATATTTGTAAGCTTTCCAACAGAAAAGATATTCTTCCCGATGAAGCTTACAAGCACCTATGAAAGCAAAGTTATACCTATGAAGGTATATGTCCTAGGACACGTAACTCCAGAGGTTTACTCCAAGATAAAGCCCTACGCTACAACCACTTATCAGGTTTCTAGCTATGCCCCTTACTCCCGGGAGTTGTCAAGTTTCTATGGGGGCTCCTCTTCTTCAGTAGAGGAATACACCAAAATTGAGATAAACGCCCCCTCCAAGTATCTGATAGATGATCTTTGGATTGCCTCCCGGGCTCCTTTGAAGGTGGCATTAGCAGATGTTATTTATGAGCACACCTTCTGGTGGGCGCTGGTTACCTTCCTTGTGCTTTCAGCTGCCGCAAGCTTTGTTGCCGGGACTTTCCTTTTCAGGAAAAATAAGCCCGATGGCAGGAAATTTGCGCTTCTGGGGCTTGCAAATTCGCTTACTATAATCGGTTACCTGCTGGCAGCTTACGTTTTCAAGGTGGAGTCCCGCTTTACAAGCGTGAAGGAAACTGTTAAGGCAAAAGTAAGCCACGGGGAGATTATGTTCAAGGCGTTTCTGGCTTCTGTTGCCTTAAGCATCCTGCCGATGCTCATCCTGGCGCTGTCTACACTTCCACGCCTTTTGCGCTATCCAAGTCTTTTCGATTTGATGGAGTTCCTGATGGCCTGGCCTGTCATGATAACCTTTCTTCTGCTGTTCATACTTCCAGTCACCTGGGGCTACTACAAAAACAAGAACCTACTCAAGCTTACGATACTGTTCTCGGTGATTTTCCTGGCCATGATTTTTGCCACCTGGATATTCTACGGTTTGTTGCTGTAATCTGGCTTACGCCTGCTGCCTACTTACTCCCCAGCTAACGCCTCTTCTGGCAAATCTTTAAGCCGGGCAAAGCTTACTCCTCTTTTTTCAAGCTCATCGAGCATCTGGAGGTAATTTTTATATTTTTCCTTGTCGAGCATGCCGCCAGTTGTGTAATCCTGTGGGTGGACCATTATGATACATGGCTGGCCTTCATAGAAGGCCTTCTCGCACAATTCAATTATCTCCTGGGTGCTTACAATCTCATTCTTCTGGAAGTTGTATGTCGAAGCAGTGTAGTCATAGTATCCACTTCCTTCCGAGGAGATTATACTAAATCCTGCATTTTGGATAACGCTTTCAAGCGCTTCCGGGTAAACATTTTCGGGCGGCATAAAGGTGACAATTTCTACCCCGAAAAGCTGCTCCATTTTTGACTTTGCACGCATTAGGTCATTTGCGCTTTTGTCTATTTCCTGCCTTTCGATTTCATACCGGCTATGCGCTTTTGAAGTCAGGCTCCAGCCGTGAAGGCATATTTCGATTTTGCACCGGTTTTCATAGAGAAATCTGTACATCTCGGCATCACTTTCGATTGCATAAGGGATTAATCCCACGGAAAGGGGAATTCCTCTCTGCAGGGAGTCGCCAAGTAACGTAATGGTAGCGTTTCTCCAGGCAAATGCCTGCACGTCATCAATTCTCAGAACAACGGTTCTCTGGCTTATTTCCGGTGTTATTTCCTGGCACTTTTCGGGCGTCTCAAGCAATTCCCAGTTAGGGCGGCTATTTAAGGTGGTATTGAGTGCGGCAATTGAGCTGGTCGAGATTATGAAGAAAAGGCAGGAGATAATGACTAGAGGGAGTATCTTCTTAAGAGGCCCTGAACTAAAGCGCCCTAGCGCAATGTTCAGCTTCTTTTTTACAGCAAACACGATAATTATCAGTATGTGCACCGCCAATGAAAGACCCCCTACAAACTGCATTTTATTTTCCTCCGCTCCAGCTTGTCCCAATCGTTGTTTTTCTTCTTCAGGACGACCTCGCTTGTAAAGGTCATGAGAAGGAGCGATGCGTTTAGAAATATGAGCAGTGTGTAAAGAGGAAAGTAGATTAGAATGTCCATTCTCTTTCTGATGTAGGAGCCGTAGAACGCAAACAGGAAAAGCAGGACAAAGTAGGAAGCCATGAAGTTCACAAAGAAAGACATGCTCAGCAAAGGCACTACAAAAATAAGCAGTGAGAAAGTCAGCCCTTCCATATATATTAGTGATAGCTCAAGTGCGTTTCCCGGCCTTTTGGATGCCACTTTTCTGTGCTTTACCAGGTTCTGCCAGCCGCCGCTGTACCAGCGCTTCATTTGGCGTATGTATGCCTTAATTGTTGCTGGATCCTGCGTATAGGATATGGCGTTCTGGTTATATTTTATTTTCAGGTTGTTTTCATGCAGCTTGTACGTAAAGTCCAGGTCTTCAGTGAGAGTGTCGTGGTCAAATGAGATGTATTTTCTGAATATCCCGGTTCGAAAGGCGCTTGAGCAGCCAGGCATTACAAAAAGCGCGTCTATATGCGCTTGGGCAACCTTGTGGATATCCTGTCCGATAATATAATCCAGCTCCCTGCAGGAGGTGAGCCAGTTTTCCTTCAAGCTTTTGACATAGCCCGCCACTGCGGCGATGCTTTTGTCCTGAAAGTCTCGCTCTATTTGCTTTACAAAGTCGCAGTGAAGCAGGGTATCTGCATCAGCAGTAATGAAAACATCTCCAGTCACGTATTTCAGGCCGAATTCCTGGGCCTTGCTTTTGTTTCCCGTATTTTTTGGAGTCCTTACTGCCCTTATTTTTTTCCCGAAGGATTTCAGGATTTGGGGCGTGCTGTCAGTGCTTCCGTCATCGACAATTACGATTTCGTCCGGCTTTCTGGTCTGGCAGAAGCATGACTCTATGCATGCCTTTATGGTTTTTTCCTCATTATAACAGGGTATTAAAATGGATATTTTCATACTATTAGTTAGTCAAAATTATATACTTATGGATTGATACCCCTGGGTTATATATATTTAAAATGCCTTATTTCGACCCATTTTACCTTTTTTAAGCTCACTTTGTCCTATGGAGGCATATCTTTTTTCAGGCGCCTTTTCTGAAAAGCCCCTCCACCCGTTCAAGGGAATCGACATCATCAATGCTTTTGTCGTCCCGAAACCTCACCAGTTTAGGGAACCTCAGCGCAAAGCCGGATTTGTAGTTTGGAGACTTTTGTATTTCCTGGTAGCCGACCTCTATTACTATTTTGGGACGGAGCCGCACGGAATTATCCTTTTCAAGCTCAATCAGGGGCTTTAGAATCTCTGTTGCTTCCCTGAACTGCTCATCAGTCAGCCCGGTTCCAAGCTTTCCAATTTCCAGGAGGTCTCCGGTTTCAGGGTCCCTGATGGAGAGAGTAAACGAGCCAAGCCACTGGGCGCGCCTTCCTTCTCCCCACTCAGCGCCAGTTATTGCAACATCAAGCGTTTCCTTTTCGGGCTTGACCTTGTACATATTTCCTACCCTTTTTCCCGGCTGGTAGGGCTTACTCAAATTTTTGACCATAACGCCTTCCTGGCCTAACTCAAGGGCATTTTTGTAGAATTTTTCTGCTTTTTTTAAGTCTTTTGTCACAATCTGCTCGGCAAGCTGGAACTTGCCTGGCACCACATTGATAATTTTTTCAAGCTCCGCCCGCCTTTCCCTGAAAGGCAGCATCATAATCTCCCTGTCGCCAATGAGAAGGCAGTCGAAAAGGTTTGCCTGGATAGGTATTTCCTTTGAAGTGTCCCTGATTTCGTATTTTCGGTGTATTCGTTTTGACAATTCCTGGAAGGGAAGTGGTTTTCCTTCCCGGAGCCCTATGGTTTCGCCCTCGACAATCGCTTTTTCTGCCAGGATATTTTCCCTTGCAAGCTTTACGAGGTCGGGAAACTGCTTTGTCACGTTTTCAAGACGCCTTGTAAACACCCATATTTTTTTCCCGTCTTTTTCAATCAGTGTCCGAAGCCCGTCATACTTGACCTCTATTGCGGGATCCTCAGCGCTTTCAAGGGCTTTTTCGAGACTCTCGGATTTTTCGGCAAGCATTACCCGGATGGGTTTTCCTATCTCAAGCTCTGCCTTTAGGAGTCCTTCCGAGCCCTCATTTTTAGCTATAACTGCAACCTCGCCAAAATCCGTTTTCAGGTTGTACGCCCCTTCAACCGTTTCGGAAGGTATTTCGTATGCCTTTGCAATGGAGTCCCGGAGTATCCCTTCAGCGGTTCCAAGCCGCAGCTCCTCAAGGACAGTTCGGATAATGTACTTTGCTTCAGAACCTTCAGCGAAATTCAGAAGCTCAATCATCACGTTCTGCTTTTTGCCCTGGGAGTTTTTCCCGGTCAGCGTTGCGAGCTCCCTCAGGGAGTCATATACCTTTTCGATATTAAGGGTTCGCTTAAGCAGGCTCATCTGCTTTTTTTCCCTCACAAGCTTTTCTGCTGTCAGCCCCAGGTCTCCGGTTTCCTTTAGGATGTCGAGAATTGCCTTTTTGGAAAATCCAAGTTTCTGGAGGGCAGAGACAACAATTTTGCTTGCAACCCCCACCTCCATCTCCTCGCTTTCGTGGTATATTTTTCCCTGGAGAAGCGCCATCACGATTCTAAGCTCGTAATCGTCATCAATGCCTTTGATGAACTCGGCCAGGATGGCAGTCTTTTCCAGCTTTTTTGTCGTCCCTTCGAGCTTTTCATAAACTTCAGCGAGTTTTGAATAGTCCATAAAGAACCTATTTTCAAATCAATACCTTTTCTCTCCAAATCCCTAAATTATATTATGGGCGTGTCAGGATTACAGACATTAGGCAGGTTTCCTTCCCGGGTTAATCTTGTTCTGGCGGCTTTGGCTCTAGCCCTCTTTTTCCTGGCAGTTCTTCAGCAGGCGCAAATAATAGGGCTTTCATCAGAGCTTTCCGGCAAAGAAACGCAGGTTTCTTCCCTCCAAAGGGAAGCGTCTTTACTGAAAGAGAATTTATCGGTTATCCAAAACGATTATTCCCTCCTGGAAGAAGATTTTTCCGCTCTTGAGTCAAACATGTCCCGGCTCGAAGAAGAGTGCGCGGCAATAAAGGCGGCTTATGGAAACCTCAAGGAGGAAACTTCCGGGCTGATAGAGGAAGTGCAGGATTACCGCCAGCAGATTCAGGATTCCATGGAGTGGTTTAGCGAGAATGCGCTACTGGGCGACTCGAAAAAGGAAAATGATGCGAAGAGGAAAATCGATGAAAATTGCTACGAGGTAAAAAGCAGCACCTGCCGCATAAAGCTTGGCTGCTTTTATCTGGTGAACTCGAAAAAGCTTCACCTTTCGTATATTTCGGATGTTGAATCCTCGGGCGAGATTGACCGTTTGCTGTCCCTGCAGGAATTCCTGGCTAACGGTGGCGGTGACTGCGAGGACTATTCGCTGTTTTACAAGGCAGAGTACAATTACGCTGTAAGCCGCTGCGAAGGAAAGGAGGTTATCCTCGAGGGCTGGTTCGTGCCTGAAGAAGGAGACTTGGGCGGGACATACTGGCTTAACTTCCAGAAGGGCTGGTTTCTGGAGGGCGTCTCCCAAATCGACTTTCAGGACTATATTTACCCAAACATCGTCTGCGGAAACCTCTACGACCCGGTTCTCAGGAGCATTTCCGGCCACTGCATGATTGCCTTTAGCAGCTCACCCCTGGAATCCATCGGGGACCTGGAAGAGCTTGACGGGGCGTACCTAATCGAGCCGCAGGACGGGTCTTTTTTTGGGAACTTAAACCGGGAAAACAGCGGCGTTTACCTGCTCGATGAAGAGCTTTGGGTAGACAAGCGCCCTAAATCCTGGATTTCGACAGTAATCACTGACAAGGATTTTTTCCTTTTCGACAGCAAAACCCTTTCCTGGAAGTCATACTCTTATTTTGACGGGGCTTTTGCCGAAAAGGAGGCGCTTTTGAGCGGCCTGAACTGACTTCTTAACCATTTTGCCCGCCTTTATCTTATGGAAGCGGACTTGTCTGGAAGGGCCAGGGAAATAATCAAGAGCTGCGAAATATGCGACGAGTGCCTCGGCAGGCAGTTTCATGCCCTTAACCCAAAGCTTCCCAATTTTGAGATTGGGCGGGCCATAAGGAATTTTATAATCCTGGAGGACGCTGCAAGAGAAAAGCCGGCAGAATACAAAAAGGTCGAGAACTGCTGCCTGTGCAAGAACCTTTTCAGGGAGGTCGAGACGTACTCGGAAATGGTAGCCGAAGCCGTGAAGGAGTTTGACTATGAGACCTTTCTTGTGGGCTCCATACTGCCTCCTGAGCTGTTCACGATAGAGGAAGAGTTCTGGGAAGAGCACGGCGTCGGCTCCTGCGAGTCCATAAAGTCCAATTTCAACCGGTCCGTGGGGCTCAAGGTCAGGGAAAAGACAGGAAAGAAAATAGAGTTTGACGGGCCCGATATGACTGCTATCATAGATATTCCAAACGGCAAGATAATTGCCCAGGTTTCCCCGCTTTACATAAAGGGTGGGTACAAGAAGCTTCTCCCGAAAGGAAAGGTGCAAAAGTATATTGAAGGAACCTTCCTTGAAAAGTCGGGCGCTAGAGAGGCGGTTTTCTATTCAGTAGGGCGGCTCGAGGAAAACACGCTTACGGCTGCCTATCGCCCGTTTGTCCTCATGCTCAGGACACCAAAGGTCAGAAAGCTCAAGCTCGGAAAAATCCGCAGCGAAATAAACCAGAGAAAGTCCATCTCGGTTTCTAAAATGTCTTTTTCAAGCAAAGAGGAGCTTGATGCCATGAAAAGCGACAAGATTGCAGCCAATTTTCTCATAACCCTCAAGTTTGAGCCACTTAGCGAGGAGGAGAAAAAGGAGGCCATTAAGGCGATAAGGGCTTTGAGGAAAAAGAGGGTTGTCCAGATATTAAAGCAGAAAACAAGAAGGCCTTACATGAGAAAGATTTCACCAAAGTTTGAAGGAGACAAGATGCTTCTTGAAGTGGAAACCACTGTCGGATTTTCAGTGAACTCCTTTCTTACAGGGAAAAGCAGGCCAAACCTTGAGGGGATTCTTGGAAAGCCATTTGAAGTTGAGTCGATAGTTTTGAGACGGTTCAAGACAATGAAGCCAAAAGACTTATATTAGCTGCCCCCACCAAACCCCTCATTTTTAAGCCGGGCGCCTATTGCGATTATCCCGATTACCAGAAGAATTCCTCCAACCAGCAGAATGTCATCTGATTTTATCGAAGAGCCAGAAGGAAGCGGCAGGTACGGCCCTACCGCCAGAAGCACCAAAAACAGGAGGGCAAGTATTACCAGCATCTCCCAGCTTGCCTTCTTTTCTGTCCCGAACATGTTTTTGAGGAAAACCACAAGGAAAACGACAATCATTACGGTCGCAAGTATTGGCGCCCATTCCAGAACCATTTTTGAGTATTCTTCCGATGAGGATGCAAGAAGCGCAACGGCAAGCCCTATGATGAAATTGACCTGTTTTTGGCCTTTAAATACCCCCGACAAGTTAAGCGCTCCAAGAACTAAAGCGAACGTAAGGGCGAAGGGAACGACTAATTCCACCATCCCTGGGGGCAGAAGTGTGGCCATAAGTTATTTTAGTCTTTTTTATTATATGTCCCTGTAGTCTAGTCCGGTCCAGGATATCGGCCTCTCGTGAAGCTTTTCTTTCCCAGAAAGAAAAGCCCCAGGCGCAAAAGAAAGGGGATTTTTCCGCTTCGCGGAATAATAGCGCCCCGAGCGCTGGACGGAGACAGCCGAAGACCCGGGGTCATTCCTTCTTTCCCAGAAAGAAGGTCTGACAACTCCAAGAAAGGGGTTTTGCCGCTTTCGCGGGAATATCACCGCGAAATTGGCTAGGGTATTCAAATCCCGGCAGGGACATATTTTTCATTTACGCCTCTTTTTATTATTCTCATTATAATATAGATTTTTGAGGTTTACCATTGCGCTAGGTACTGAGATAAATATCACGCCTAGGAGAGCAATTAGATATTGGATGAATTTTTCTCTAGACTGCTCAAATTCTTCGGGTTTTAGGAAATTATAAGAGTTACTTACAATTAATTTCCTAAATTTGCCTTCGGAATCATAGCCTTCTATCCTGAATTCTATGCTTGTAACATTGGCCGGGGCTATGAAGGCTATCTGGTCAGAAAAAATTTCAGTTTCGAAACTTTTGTTCAAATAACTAAATTTGACTTTAGATGTAGTATTATATAAGGTTGGAGAATACTTGCAATATACTTTTTCTCCTACAAATATAATATTTCCCGATGCAGTGCAGTTTATGTTTCCTTCGATGAGATTTGGCTGATTTTCATTTCTCAGTACCAAGTTGAGTTCATAACCCCCCAAGACAGAAGTTATGAACAGTAGACCTATACAAAAAAATATGAACATTACTAGAACAGTATCTATAAACCAATGATTTGGTATGTTTCGTAATATTCTTTTTTTACTTAAATATCTGAAAAAATCTTCCAAGTTAGTTCTGAGGAGTAAGAATAGAGCTATCAGTAGTACTAGTATGTATAGGATTAAGTTTGTTAAAGACTTACCAAAATAATAGGAGATTGCATTGTAGGGGTATATGAGGATAAGTCCTAAAAACAGTATCCCTGTGAGGATGCAGAATAGGTTAAATATTATTTTAAAGAACTCGGATTTTTTCATAATTTTAATGTTGTTAATATTGGTTTTCATATCCCTACCTCAACCAACCCGTCCTTTTCAGCTACTTTGAATTTCCTATCCAAAAACTGCTCAATCACCCAGATGTTTGTCTTTGCGTGGTTTGACAAGTCTTTTACAAGAAAGCTGGAGTGGCCTTCCGCCAGGGCCATGAAGGGAAGAATCTGGTCTGCAAGGTTTCTGTCAACTGTCGCCTTAGACTCGATGAGCTCCTTTAGGGTTTTGGCGGCCGCCTTTCCAATGTCTTCAGCTTTTTTTCCGACTTCTCCGAGGGCGTTTCCGCCAAGAAGCGTCGGCTCAGACCAGAGGTCGATTCCGGTTCCAGTCGACGGGGAATAAACATACCTGGTTTTTATTTCAATTGGGGTTTTCAGCCCTTTCAATAGTTCCTCTGCGCCTGCTTTCTGCCTTTCTGCGACTTTTGCGCCCCTGAGGTTTTCGGTTGCAACTGAAAGCCCACTCACTGATTTTATTTCGTGGGCGAAAATATGGCCCTTCATTTTTGAGGGGCTTATTCTTGCAATGGCTTTAGCGCCCCCCCTAGGGTAAAAGCCGTGCTTTATGATTTCGATTTCGCCCCTAAATCCAAATTTCCTGATTGTCGGGAGAAAAACGTTCTGGAGGTACGGAACAGACGGCGCCCATTTTCCGAAAGTCGCGCCTCCCTCGACTTCGACAATGAGCTCTTTTTCTGTGTTCACCGAGGAAAGAATTATTGCCTGCAAAAGAAGCCCAATTGACCCGGCTGTGCCGATGCTGATTTTGAGGTGGTTTTCTTTCATCTCACCCGGGCTGAAGGTTATCTCTGTCGAGCCAAGCTCGTCCCCCGTAAGTTTGCCGTTGTAGAGCATGGAAACCGCCTTTATCGCTGAGAGGTGCTGTGCCTTAAGCCCCGCCTGCGGCCGGTTTGCCCGGATGTTGTAAATCCTGACCGGAGTTTTAGTAAGAGCTGACAAGGCAACGCTTGTCCGAAGAATCTGCCCTCCGCCTTCAAGGTAGCTTCCGTCGATTTCAATCATAAAAACCTTTCTTTTTAGAAATAGGGTGGCTTTACCCCAAAGAAAAATTATTTTTCCTAAACTCCACTCCATATCAAGGGATCATTTGCACTTACCTCAACATGGTTTCCTGAACAATTACCTGGTCAGTTTTGACCATGGCGTTGGAGATTTTGCCGATATTCTGCAGCGTCTGTTCAACGGTTTCAGCCAGAATGCCGTTGTCCAATGGCACAGTAACCTCTTGCATGGCAAGCAGTGCGCTTTCAACTGCTGCTTCTGATGAGGTGGCCAGCTTAAGGGCGCATCCTTCTTTGGCGCCATCACAGATAATTCCTATAATGTTAGCGGCCACATTGTTGATGGCGCCAGTGATCTTTTTTTCGTCTCCTCCCAGGTAAAAGCTTATCCCTGCTGCCGCGCCGATTCCAGCTTTTACTGCGCAGCCGCAAAGTGCGGACAAGTGTCCGGCGTAATAAGCAATATAGGAAGTCAGCAAATGGGACAGAGCCAATGCTGACATCAAGCGCTTTTTTTGCTCGGTTGCACTAATATTTAGCTGCTCTGCGCCAATTCTGTCTGCCACGGCCATGATTGGGAGCGTGGCAGCAATTCCCTGGTTGCCAGAACCTGCCGTGCTCATGGCCGCCCGCATTGCCCCACCCATTCGGGCATCGGCTGCCGCTGCCACTTTTATCTTGGCATAATTTGTCATGTCATCTGCCAAAATCCCGTCATCGACCAGCTTTTGAAGGGACTTACCAAGCTTTAATCCGTGGCGCCCCTCCAAACCCTTCAGGCTTAAGTCGGTGTTTATCTGGATATTTTTTTCAAGCAGGATCCACGCCTGCGAGTCCAAATTTTGCGCTGTATCAATCATGTCTCTCAGGGACATTTTAGACAGCTTCAGAAGCTGATTGTCCTGGTTTTCCGTTGCAATATCGTTTGCTTCGTCCTTGTACAGGACTTCCATAGAATTGGCAATGTAAGAGAAGTGCGTATGCGAGTGGCTTATTCTTGCTTCTGAGCATTTAGTTTTGTCTTCGGTTTTGAAGCTTAGCTGCACACGAACATTGAGGTCGGCCTGTCCAGTCCAGGAATCCACCACCTCAACATTAAACCGGACATTCCTCCTTAGGGATTTGGCCTTGGCGATTAGCTCAGGGTTGATAGCTGAAAACAAATTAAGCATTTCTCCAGCGCTTTTTTGACCCAATGGAGAAAAAATCCCAAGCGCTGCTGCAAACTCGATACCCTTTTCCATCTGGTCGATTAGCTCATCAGGCATCGGCAGGTTTACTGATAGAGCATTCTTGAAAACATTTCTGTCGACTTCAATTCTTACTGCCTCTAGCTGGGACAGTAACTCTGCTTCTGAAGCGGATGCTGTAGCCAGTGCTTGAGTCTCTTCTGGCTTTTTCTGCAGGAAGCAGGGCAACTTGCCTTGGGAGGCTAAAAAAGCTGCGCTGCTGGCAAGACCTATCACCACAACTTCGGTGCAGCCCAGTGCCGGCCTGACATTGGCTGCTAAAAATTCACTCAGGTTGAATGTTTGGCTCATAAGAATAACCCTTTGAAGTAAAAGTAATCTGCTTGGGTGCTTTCGTCGGACTAGGTATTTTGAAATATTCAATAACCAGCACCAGAATCTTATGGAAGTAAGGGAAATCCAGGCCAAGTCCTGCCTGAATGAGAGCAAAATCACCGATTATGTGATTAATCCTTACACCGGGTGCCAGCACGGCTGCGCCTACTGCTACGCAACGTTTATAAAGCGGTTCCAGCATATCGATGCCGAATGGGGAAAGTTTGTCTTTGCCAAGGTAAACTGCCCGGAGCTTCTGGAAAAAGAGCTGCTTTTAGCAAGACCCGGCGACATTTGGCTTTCAAGCGTTACCGACTGCTATATGCCGCTTGAGGCAAAATATGGCCTGACCCGAAAAATCCTTGAAGTGCTTGAAAAGTCGCCCCGCAAAAAGGATTTCCCTGTAGAGGTTCTGACAAAGTCCTCTCTTGTAAGGAGGGACTTTGATTTGCTTAAGGCCATTGACGCCGAGCTTGGAATGTCAGTTAATACGCTTGACGAAAAAACCTCCCGTGTTCTGGAGCCACTTGCTTCCTCACCCCCGGAAAGAGTCAATACATTGAAGGAGGCAAAAGAAAAGGGACTTCGGGTTTACGCTTTTATCTCGCCTGTGATGCCCGGAATCACAAACCTGGAAGAGCTTTTTAGGGAGCTTAGTTTCTGCGACTACTGCTACATTGAGCTTTTGAACACCAAGAAATATATTCTTGATCGTCTAATGCCGGTCTTTGAAGCGAATTTTCCGGATAAGGTGCCTCTTTTGAGGGGCTACATAGCCGACCCGGGCACCTTTTACCGCCAGGTGCAGGTCGAGGCAAGGGCTCTTGAGAAAAAACACGGGCTTAAAATTAAGGAAATAAGTTTGCATTGATTATTTTGGGTTAATATACGTCCATGGATATTTTAGTCTGCTTCCAAAATACACAAGCCCACCAATTTTTTTGAAGTGCTTAGAATGACCTAGTCGTTTATTTTGTTTTAGATAATCTTCTCTAATGCAACTGCCGTTTTGTTTATTGAATTGCATCCTTAGAACATCATCTCCCCAAGGTGCAACCTCTAGTTCTCCGGGTGTGAACGTGTAATCTATTTTGATAAATAGTATGTACTTGCTACCCTTGGGAATATCTTTGCGATTCGCATCTTCTAAATTTGTTCTAATGGAGTCTATTCTTGATTCTAGTTGCACTCCGCACAATCCCAGTTGACATCTGGAGGATCCATCATTTTTCTCCAAAATGAACTTTCCAATGCGGGTTGAGTTTAGAATTAGCTCCTTCTCCAATAATTTTACTTGGGGGTTCATTTCTTTATGAATGATGTCGACTATTTTTTTGTTTTGAGAAAGTTTGTAGTTTTGGTTTGGATAGAACTGCACTACATAGGGTAGAAGTATTTTTTCTAGTCTTGAATTAAGATCATTTATGCCTGTTTGTCGTTTTATGTAAACTGGATCATGGATTCTTTTTACCTCTACGTAGAATGGATCTTTAGTCCCCGATATCTTAAATTCGGGAGGTTTTTTCAGTTGACCGGGTTCATATTCTAAAGTATAACTCTCTTCAATATAGTGTATCGCTACCTCAATTTCAGCAAGAGCATCTTTCTTCTGTTCTCCTGAGTTTTGGTCATACCTATCAAGCAAAGCAATTCCATTTTTAACCTTTTTCAGTATTAGGTCTCTCATTTTTTGGTCTAGATTATCAATTTCTTGTAACATAATCAAGTATTTTTATGACTATTAATTATGCGGCCATAGTTTAGTGGCATGACACTGGCTTCCCATGAAGACTTTCTTTGCGAAAGAAAGTCCTCAACGTCAAAGAAAGCATATTCCCGCTTCGCGGAAGTATAACCTGACGCCGGAAACAGCCAGTAACCCGGGTTCGAAGCAACCCTTTCGGCCAGTTTGGCTAAAAGGTCTGCACCCCAAAAAGGTGCTGTTGGCGAAACTCCCGGTGGCCGCATTTTCTTTAACTTACATCAAAATAACCTAAGTTATGGATAGGCGAATCTTATCCTGGCTGATATTTGCAATCTTTGTCATTTCGCCAACCTTGGCAGATAACCTCACCTGCCAATACAGGACAACTCAGAATGTAACTAACGAGACAATCGTGTTTTATTTCAGGGGAGTTCCTCTCGATTCGCCGTTGCTTGAAGTAAGGGATGCGGTTTACCAGGGCAACAGCCAGGACGCTTCTTACAGGTGGACTTACCAGTTCAAAGTCTATAATATGTACACAAGCTACCTTGATGTTCAGGTGCAATATCGTGTGGATGGAGTTATATATTACGCCGATCTGACAATCGCTCCGGGGCAATACGAGCCAGTTGTGGGGAGGGGAGGCGGCGGCGTTGGCCCGGACTTCAACAGCATCACGTTTAACATATCCTCTCCTGATGGAATAACTATGGGTCGGGAAAACATGACTTTTGTGGTTGAAATCTGCAGGGAGTGTTCCGGAAAAGTCTGCCTTAATGACGGAGACGCATGCAAGCTCTCCAGCGAGTGCGGAGGCGGCTTTTGCGTCATAGGGCGCTGCTCTAACAACGAAAGCTGCCCTGGTGGTAATTGCACCTGCCCGGAGGGTGAAGTGCTCTGCACAGTTAATATGTCTTGCGTCAGGGCCAATTCAGTTCCGATAGGTTCTGCGACTATATGCGGCTTGCCACAGGAATGCACCACAGAATACCTCAATGCTGAAACAGGGCTTTGCGAAAATGCTGCTGTGCATTTGGACCAGGGCAATGCCATTAAAGAGCGGCTGGAAAATATTCTGGATTCAAAACTCCCCGAAGGGTCTTCGAAAGGCGCCACCTTGATAGCAATTGGCCTTGCTTTGGTAGTTCTTCTGGCAGCAATCGTGGCCGCTATATACTACTATCTCAGGTACCGGTTTATACACGACTCTCCAAAAACCCCTCCTCCATCCAGATACAGGGTCAAAGATGGCAGGCAAGCTCCGGAGAAAGGACTGTCTGGCAAAGGCAGGAAAGAACGTTAAGCTGCTTGGACGTTTCGCTTTAAATCCACAAACCGGAATTAATTATGCCTTCAAAAGTTTCTTCCAAAGCAAAGCCAAAACAAAAATCAAAGGGTTTCGACTTGTCGAGCGAAAGAAACCTCAAGCTTCTGGCTGTTTTTGTGTTTATTGCTTCAGTTGTCATTTTTGCCTCCCATGCTCCTGAAAGGGGAGTTCCATGCACCAATAAGTGCGGAGATGGTGTTTGCCAGGATGTCGTCTGCGAAGCAATCGGCTGCCCGTGCCTGGAAACGCCAGAGTCCTGCCCGAAGGATTGCCAGAGTGGGTTTGTGATGAGCGAAAGCGAAATCAGGCAGATGGCAGACGATTATGTGAGGCGGCTTTACTGCTTTAACAATTACAATTCAAGCAACCTCGTGCTGAAGGGCTTTGAAAAAGTCTCAGATGAGCACAGCGGAATCTATGAGGTGACTTACCAGTTTGACGTGGACACGCCGCTTCTCCCGGACAACATAAAGCTCTTCGATGTTGACCTCATAATCTCGGACAATGTGGTTGTCAGCGCGAACGTAACACAGCACGAGAAAAGTGCGGCAACCACTGAAGACTTTTGCGGCTATTCGACAGGCGACCCGTGCGAAACAGATTCCGACTGCATAACCGGCGGGTGTTCCGGGCAGGTGTGCCAGTCAAAAAGCAGGGGCGGCATGGTCACGGACTGCGAATGGAGGGACTGCTACGACGCATCAAAATACAATAAGTCCTGCAAGTGCATTGGGAATAAGTGCGCTTGGTCCTAAATATTCAGGCAGAAAGAAAAACTATTTCTTGGAGTTTCTTGTAAGGAGCTTTTCGGCCTCCACGAACATCATCGCGTTTGTGGTGGCTTCCTTATATTCCCCGATTATGCCGATTTTTTCCTTGGGGTCGATTTTGCCGCTTGTTACAAGCTTTGTAACGCCCTCCTGAATGAGGTCGAACATCGTTTTTGAGTGGTCGGCCAAAACGCCTTCAACTCCGTAGAGAAGTGACATTTTTCTGAGTATGATTTCATTCGGCACTAGCGCGAAGACCTTTGCCCTTGGCCTGTAGCGGGAAACGACTTTTGCAGAAAGGCCTGTCTTTGTTGGGACTATGAGGGTTTTGAGCTTAAGCTCGTTTGACATGGAAACAAAATTACGGGCGATGCAGTCGGCAAGGCAGCGGGGGTCCTTGCAGAGAGTGCAGTGCTCGATGTCCGAAATCTCGGCTTCTTTTGCAATCTTTGCCATTGTCGAGACTGTCTCAAGCGGGTATTTTCCAAGAGTCGTTTCTCCTGAAAGCATGGTTGCGTCAGCCCCCTGGAAAACCGCGTTTGCGACGTCGCTTATCTCTGCCCTTGTTGGCCGGGGGTTTTTCCTCATGGACTCAAGCATCTCGGTTGCGACAATGCAGAACTTGTGGTGCTTGTTTGCAAGCTCAATCATCTTTTTCTGCAAAATGGGAACTTTTTCCATGGCAACTTCAACTGCAAGGTCGCCTCTTGCAACCATTATGCCATCAGAGACCTTTACGATCTCCTCAAGGTTCTCGATTGCCTGTGAGGTCTCGATTTTTGATATGACTTCAACGTGCTCGGCATTAAGCTCTTTAAGGTAATCGCGAAGCTTCTGGACATCTTCTATGTTTCTTACAAAAGAGTATGCTATAAAATCAATTCCCCGTTCTACTCCGAACTTTATGTCTCCCCTGTCCTTTTCACTCATGCTGGGAAGGCGCACCTGAGAGTCAGGAAGGTTTATGCTTCTTTTCGAGTAAATGACTCCGTTGTTCATTACCTTGCATATGACGTCTTTTCCCTGGACTTCGACAACCCTGATTTCGATTCGGGCGTTGTCTATAAGCACCCTGTCACCGGGCTTTGCGTCCTTGTAAAAATCCTTGTAATTCATCGAGAACTGTTTTTCGTTTCCCAAAACGTCCTCGAATTTAATTGTAAGAATGTCCCCCTCCTTAATGGGGTATTCATGGTCAGGAATCTCGAACTGGAGCGTCCTGAGCTCTGGCCCCTGAGTATCTAGCATTATGCCAATGCTGGGGTCGATTGCCCTGAAGTTCTTTATCCTTGGTCCCTGCTCGTCAAAACCGCCATGCGAGAAGTTGAGCCGCGCGACGTTCAGACCTGCCTCTATAAGCTTTTTTATCATTTCAGGCGGCTCGCTTGAGGGCCCGATAGTCGCAACAATTTTTGTCTTTTTCATTAGATTAAATGGCTCTAAAAATATATATGCTCTCAGTTCTTTTGGCTATATATCCTAAACATTCCTAATTATGGTGGAATTGTCTAAAGAAGGCCAGGAACTGCTCATGAAAGTGCAGTCCGAAAACCAGCAGCTTCAGTCGATAATGGTGCAGAACCAGAATATCGAGATGCAGGTTGCGGAAATAAACGAAGCACTTAAGGAAATAAAAGGAAAGGATGAGGTTTATAAGGAAATTGCCGGCCTTTTGGTAAAGTCTGACGCAAAGAAGGTGCAGGAGGAGCTTGAGGAAACCCTTGAATTCCTGAAGCTCAAGAAAAAGCAGTTCACTGAGCAGGAGTCCGCAATAAAGAAATCCCTTGACGAGCAGCAGAGAAAGCTTATGGGTATGCTTCAGGGCGGCAAAGGCGCTGGAATGGCGGAGTAATTAGGCTAAAAAATCGGCGAATAGTTGGTATTATTTTATCGAGACTTATGAGCTATTTTAATATGTCCTGGCGGCCAAGCAGAAATTTTAGTAGCATAAAACTGAGATTTTAAGACCATCAAAATGGAATTGCCTTTTTTAGATTAGCTCATCATCTTGACTTCGATGTTTACGTCTTCTGGAATCTGGATCCGCATAATCTGGTAAAGGGCCCGTTCGCTTTCGCCGATTTCAAGGACTCTGCTGTGCACCCTGAGTTCCCAGCGGTCAAACTTCGAGTTTCCGTGGCCGGTTCCGGTCTTCATCTGCCTTAGAACAGGCACTTTAAGCTTCTTTGTTGGAAGCGGCACAGGCCCTCTGACAGAAGCGCCGAATTTCTCGACGTCCTCCTTTATTTTCCTGGCTACCTCTTCAAGCTTTTCCGGGTCTCTGCTCCACAGCTTAATTCTAGCCCTTTGCATAAAAGTATATGATAAATTTAAAATGCACACATTCTGCTCCCTTTTTTCAGCCAAATCTATAGTATTCTTGGGAAATTATGGAGCATTTGCGAAATATTGACACTTTGGTCGAGAAAATCCAGGCATTGGAGTCCAAGAAAAGGGAGGCGGCTCTGGCTTTGAGGGAGGAAAAACAGCTTATCTGGACAGTAAATAAGGTCCCCTTGGGAAACCTCAGGATTGGGGGAGAGGACGGCGGAATTACGAAAAAATGCACGCACTTGGTCGATTTTGTGTTCTTGAGGGCGGTTTCCGCCATTTTCGAGTACCGGGGCGGAAAGCTATTTGACGTCAAATATTACCCCTCCATGAGCCCTTCGCCTGAAATGGACTACTCCACAGACCCCCTTTCGGAAGCGGAATTTGGCATTTTCTGGAGTCTCCGGCGGCTTAAAAAAGAGCTGGGGCTTAGCGTAGACACTATAAAAAAGCACGCGCCTGACGTCTTTCTTCTTGACGGAAGCTTGATAATCCACCCAGGGGACGTGCCAAAGAGCGAAAGCGCGGTTTATGGGGATTATGAAGAGGTCAAGGCGAAAATAGCTGAGCTTTACGAACTTGGCCGGCAAAAAAGTTGCCTTATCGCGGGAGTTGTGGAGGATAGCAGGAGTTCGGCCTTCTGCAATTTTGTCAAAAAGGAAATCCTGGAAAAAAATCCTGCCTCGAAGCTTAATAAGTGGATTGAAGTGTTCAGGAAGACAAAAGACACAAACCTGCTCCATTACATGCTCAAAAAGGGAGAGGCAACAGCCGAAATTGAGCTTGGAGACGGGATAAAATGCATTTACATGAAAACCGCCGAGTTTGACCGCCCAATAAGAATTGAGTATATGGGCGACGGAAAGCGCGTTGCTGAAATAATCTTTACCCTGTCCTGCGAGAGCCGGACTTATGGCTTTCCAAACGTGCTGATTGAGGCAGACCAGAGGGCAAAGCTGTCCGAAGCGGACTTTTTGTACTACACAAACCACATTGCAGCGCGGCTTGGCATCCACGACCTGTTTTTCCTGAGGCGCGAAAACCGGCCTTTTTAGCAGATTGTCTATTAGAATTATGGCTATCCGTAAGTCGACAGGGGTTTCAATTCTGGTGGCGATTGTTTTGCTTGCCGCAGGGCTATTTCTTTACCCCGCCCTTCCGGAAGAGCTTGCTTCCCATTGGGGGCTTCAGGGGGAGGTCAATGGATACATGCCAAAATTTCTCGGGGTGATTTTCATTCCCCTCGTCGTTCTTGCCATGGCGGCTATCTTTGAAGTTATCCCCCGAATTGACCCCTACAAGGAAAACATCAAAAAATTTTCCGGAGAGTATGGCCGCTTTGTGGTTTTGCTTTCTGCGTTCCTTGCAGCGATTCAGGCAATGGTTCTGGCTTGGAACCTGGGATACTTGTTTGACATGTCCCGCTTTATCTTTGCCGGCATTGGAATCCTGTTTTTCTTCATAGGGGATATTCTTGAGAAGTCGAAGCGAAACTGGTTTGTTGGCGTGCGGACTCCCTGGACTCTTGTAAGCGACAGGGTCTGGGAGAAGACAAACAAGCTTGGCGGCAGGGCTTTTCGGGCAATAGGAATAGTAATGGCGATTGGCGCAATCTTCTATAAGCCGCTTGTTATCGAGCTTATTGCTGTGGTGCTTCTTCTTGTTTTTGGCCTGTTTGTGTATTCATACCTTGAGTTCAGGAAAATAAAAAAATGAGTTATGCAGTTTTTCGCGGTAAAAGAAAGCTTTGCCTTGCAGAGATGGTGGCGGGCATTGGCGCGAAGACAGGGCTGATGTTTCGCCGAAAACTGAAAAGAGGCGAAGGGCTTATACTCAAGATTCCAAACTGCAGGGTGAGCATACACACAATGTTTGTCTTTTTCCCGATAGACCTCTTTTTCCTGGATGCCCGGGGCAAAGTAGTCGAAGTCGCAAAACTTGCTCCCTGGAGAATTTACCTTCCAAAAAAGAAGGCAGCGCATCTTCTTGAGGCAAACGCAGGAGAGCTTTCAGTCAAGGTTGGCGATCGGCTTTCCTTCAGGAAATCAGGCATCAGGAATTAAGAATGGGGGTTTAATATTGGCTTTGATATAATAGCTTATGGATGACCTCGAGCTGAGGATAATCGAAAAGATAAAGCCGAAAAAGGACGAATCTAACGCGATATTCTTTTTTGTCGACCAGCTCCTGGCTGTTGCCGAGAGGGTAGCAAAGCCATTTTCGGCATACCCTGTAATAGTCGGCTCGATTGCAAAGGACACTTTTTTAAAGAATGGCTATGATGTCGACCTGTTTATCGTCTTTCGCGAAAAGATAAAACGCGAAAAGCTGGAGGAGTTCGGTCTTTTGATAGGAACTACTATCTCTGAGGACATGGGCGGAAAGTACAACCTAAAATATGCTGAGCACCCTTACGTAAGGGCGGAAATATCCGGCCACAGCGTCGATATCGTGCCCTGCTATGAATTTACTGCTGGAAATAAGGTGATTTCCGCAGTTGACCGCTCCCCGCTTCACACGAGATATGTAAAGGAGCACCTGACAGGGTACATGAAAGACCAGGCACGGCTCATGAAATATTTCTGCAAGCAGACAGATGTTTACGGGGCGGACGCAAGGCATGAAGGCGTCAGCGGATATCTCTGCGAGCTTTTCATAATCCAGTGGGGAAGCTTTGCAAAAGCCCTCGAAAAAATCTCAAAGCTTGACTTTAGGTCTTATATCGACATTGATGGAATCTCTTCAGAAAGGGAGGCAAAAAAGCAGTTTCGGGAAGCCCTTATCTTTATAGACCCGACTGACAAGGACAGAAATGTCGCATCCCCTCTTTCCCCGCAGAATTTTTTCCGGCTGAAAAAGGAGGCAAAAAAGTACACTGAAGGCGGAAGCTTTCCAGCCCTCAAAAAGAAAGTTGTGAACCTCCTTGTGGAGAAGCTGAAAAGCGAGAGAGGGACTTCTTTTGCGGGAGCCAGGTTCCGCCCGCCCGAGATGGTGCCGGAAAATCTTTACCCCCAGCTTCGGAGGTTTGAGCGCCACCTTGCAAGGCACCTGCACGAAAATGGCTTTGGTGTTGTGCGCCACCTGTCTTGGACAGATGAGGAAAATCTTGCCGTAATTGTGGTGGAAGTCGAGAGCTCTACACTTTCCAGATACAGGTCGCAGGCAGGCCCTACGATATTTTCCGGAGAGATAGATAACTTTCTTGAAAAATACCTTGGTGGAAAGTACCCCCCCTACATTGAGCGCGGCCAGTTTTTTGCAACAGTGAAGCGGCGGCTCCAGAACGTGGATACCGCAGTAAAGGATTTTCTCAGCAACCGGCGCGAGGAAATTCCGGGAAAAATTTCCGAACAGAAGATAAGGGTTCTTAAGGAAGAGGAGATAATTGAATTGTCGAGGGAAAACAAGGACTTTAACTCTTACCTTGCCGGAAAGTACCTGGAAATATAATTGGTGAGTCCGCAATAATCTGCCTTTTGTGGCTTCTTCGCGCCTGCCAAGGGCAGGCGGTCACAAGGGAAGCTTCGGACATTTGTCTAGGCGCCGTTCTTAGGGCTTGCATCTCATACCGGGATAGCCGCAATTTCCAATCTTTCGGGCGTTCCATCGCCTTTTTTCGCTCATTTGTTGAACGCCTAAAGAGCTTTTCTTGTATCGGCAGTCCATGGCCTTCTCAGGCACGCTTTCAGTCGATGGGCAGAATTTCCTCCCTGCCGGGCAGGGGCGGTCCGACTCCGGCTCACCATTATTATCTATGATTGCCTGCTATTTATTGTTTTTTACGTCAATTGCCTTTAGGGGAATCAACAGTAATATATAATTTTCCCTAGTGTAGGTAATGCCCGAACAACCAAATGGACCAGTATATATCCCAGATCGGCTTCTGACACCTATGTATGCCAACCCACAAGATGTGCCCTCAGTTAGGAGGATTTTGGGGCCCGATGGCGTTGATGTTATCCTAGGACCAGATGATGGAGATTTAAGTGTGGAGGCTGCCCTGCAGAAGTATCATTTTGGCCTAATAGGTGGAACGCAGAAGCAACGTACTAATTTGCCAGACTTGACTGCTTCAGGGCCATTAAGACCTCATTCTGAATTGGCTCACACAAGGTAACTTTTTCTTAACTTTTCTCTTAAATTATGAAAGTTTCAGCAATAGCAAACGCGAATATGGCCTTGGTAAAGTACTGGGGCAAGAGAGATACAGGCCTTATGCTTCCCAAGAACGGGAGCATCAGCATGACCACAGACGGGCTTTTTGCCCACACTACCGTCGAATTTAACCCTTCGTTCAAGGAGGACAAGTTTATCTTCAATGGCTTGCTTCAGGACACTACAACTGACGCATACAAGGAGTATGTGGGGTTTTTCCTGGGGCTTGTCCGGAAAATGACCAAAAACAAGGACAAGGTGAAGATTTCAAGCAACAACAACTTCCCGACTGCCGCCGGGTTAGCTTCATCAGCCGCCGGTTTTGCAGCCCTTGCGGCGGCAGTTAACGGCGCTTTGGGCCTTGGGCTTAACGAAAAAGAGCTAAGCATGCTTGCCAGAAGGGGCTCTGGCTCGGCTACAAGGTCGATTTCGGGCGGTTTTGTTGAGTGGAAAAGGGGCGAAAAGGAAGATGGTACTGACTCTTACGGGGAGCAAATTGTGCCGCCCGACTACTGGCAGGACTTTCGGATGCTTTTCTGCATCACGAGCCTGAAGGAAAAGAAGGTAAAATCCCGCGCGGGAATGAGCCAGACCCTGAAGACCTCTCCAATGTACCCGGGGTGGCTTTCAACTGTTGGCGAGGACCTAAACAAGGTCCGGCAGGGTATAAAGGACAGGAATTTTACCGTTGTAGGAAGAACTGCCGAGGAAAACTGCCTTAAGATGCACTCAACTATGATTACCACAAAGCCCTCGATAATCTACTGGAAGCCCGAAACCGTCAAATTAATGCACGCTGTGATGGACTGGAGAGATGATGGGCTTGAGTCTTATTTTACGATGGACGCGGGGCCTCAGGTAAAGATAATGTGCCTTGAAAAAGACCTTGAGGAGATAAAGGGCAGGGTGCAGAAGCTTGGAATCACTGAAGAGATTATCGTTTCAAAACCCGGATCAGGAGTGAAGCTTACCGGAGAACACCTATTTTAAGTATTTTTGAATTTTTCGTCAATTGTCTAAACTAGGTTCACTTAAATAACTAGCAGTGTTCATAATAGATGGTCACGGTAAGCGCACCAGGAAAACTGATGTTTTTTGGGGAGCATGCGGCGGTGTATGGAGTTCCATGCATAGCTCTGGCAATAAACCAAAGACTGTACTGCACTGTCAAAAAAAGGCAGGACGGAAAAATTATCTTCAACTTTCCGGATCTGGAGCTTAAGAATTATGAATACCGCCCCGGCTCAAACGACCGGAGGGTATGCTTTATTGCAAGGGCCATCCTAAACACCCTTGGAGACCCGTATTCTCATGGCGGCTTTGAGGTCGAGACCCGCTCGGAGATGAAAAAGGGAGTAGGCACTTCTTCCGGCTGCGTGGTTTCGCTGATAGTTGCCTTGAATGAGCTTTTCAAACTTAATTTGTCCAAGGAGCAGATGTTCCATATCGCTTATAAGACAGTTCTTGACGTTCAGGGAAAGGGCTCTGGGTATGATGTTGCAACTTCCCTTTATGGGGGATTTATCAAATATCTCAAGGGCCAGATTCCCCAGGAATTGGGCTGCCCTAGAGACCTTTTGCTTGTAATGGGGCACACCAATATCAAGGCAGACACTGTTGAACTAATCGACAGGGTTGCAAAAAAGAAGGATCATTATCCTCACTTTTTCAATGAGGTTTTGTGGCTTACCAAACAGTGCGTTGACGAGGCAGAAATTTCCCTTGAAAACGACGACCTTGAAGGAATCGCAGACATGATGAATTTTGTGCACGGTCTCCTGAATGGCATGGGCGTATCTCACCCGAAACTTGAGGAGCTTATCTTTGCTTCAAGAAAGGCGGGTGCGCTTGGGGCGAAGCTTTCGGGGGCCGGAGGCGGCGACTGCATGATTGCGCTGGTAACGCCCGAAACAAAGGATTCAGTAATGTCTGCAATAAAGGAGCATGGCGGCATTCCTCTTGAGATTAAGGTTTCAGAAGGCGCAAGGGTAGAGTCTTGTGATTAAATCCGGATTAATTAATCTTTTCCGCCTCTTTTATGATTCCAAGAAGCACCTGGGCTGCCGGCGTGAATTTTTCAATGTCCCTGAAGGCGTCTTCGATTGAAACATATCTGGGGTTTGCCGCGTCAGACACAGTTTCCTTTGGCTCCTGCTTGGGGTCAACTGGCTCAAGCGCCACCAAGTAGCCGTGGTAAGATTTTCCGCTGTCGCTGTAGGAAATACTCGCCTCGTTTTCATTAACCGTTGCAATGAAGTTTTCACCTTCAATGTTTCTGGAGCCATCTGGAAAGCGATAGCCGTAAATTGGCTTTGAGTCGATGCCTGTTTCTTCCTTTACCTCCCGGATGGCGTTTTCGTACTCGCTTTTGTCGGTATCCTTCCGCCCTCCTCCGGGAATTACATATTTGCCGTACTGGGTTGGGTCGCTTCTTTTCTGCCTTGTTGCGATAAGAATCTCTTTCTTGGGATTTTTGCCTTCTAAGGCAGTTTCCCTTTTTACATACCCCCATGCAATTTCATTTACCATAACTGGGTGGTACTTTAAATAAATGCTTGGAGCTTATTTTATGTCGCTTTTCATTTTCGATGTTGGTGGAATTTTCAGGGACTCTTCAAGGGCAATATATGAAGGGTTTAGGCGAGGGTTCGAGCTGGAAGGATTGCCTTATGAGTTCAAGGTGGATGATGTCTGGCACCTGAGAGGTATAGAGGGATTTAACAATTCCCGCAGAGCTGCCTTGGCTCTTTTTTCGGTTCAAAGAGCCGGGCTTGACCTTGGGAAAATACTTGAAGGGGACAAGCCTACCAGTGAAATCACCACCCTAATCTGGGACTTGACTTCGGGCCGTGACAAAAAAACGATTGATCGAATATGGGGCCAGTATAAAAAATTTTTTTCTTCTGAAGAAGCCCGGCAGTACATGACAATTTATCCTGGCTGCGAAGAGGCAGTTGGCAAGATGGCAGAAGTTTATGATATGGTGATTCTTTCAAATTCATCTAAAAAAACAATCGAGAGGGATATACCGTTCACGAAACACTTTGATAAAGTCTATGGGCGGGAATCTGTTCCTGCGCCTAAGCCTTCATCAAAAGGAATTTTAAAGGTTGTGGATGAATGTGGATATTCCCGCAACAAGGGTCAGGTCTACTATGTTGGTGATTCCGTCAGCGATGTTATTGCATCAAAGAAAGCAAGAGTCAATGCAGTGGCTCTTTATGGGGGCATGGGTCTTAAAAAGCACCTTGAGAGGGAACGCCCCTGGTATCTATTTCGGGATGTGCCTGAAATGTCTGCCTACTTTCTTGAAAAGTTGCCGGGTTGAAATTCCTCTAGATTAAACCTTCGTCAATAAGCATTTGCTTATGGTCATACGCAAGTTTCATATTTCTTACTTTTTCTGGGGAAAACCATTTAATTTCAGTGCCTTTTTCTAAGGGCTTTGGAATTCCCTTTTTTATCCGGCAAATGCTTGGAAGGCAGATTATTGTTTCCGTTGGGTGCCTTCCAATTTTGTCATAGTATCTTCCTGTGAATCTAATAACCTCTAATTCCACACCAATCTCTTCTTGTGCTTCTCTAGCAAGCGCCTCTTTTACGGTTTCGTTCCATTCGACATGCCCCGAAACAAGCCCCCAGAACCCAGGAAATACCTTGGACTCTTCTGAGCGCTTAACGAGAAGGAGATATCCCTTTTCATCTGTGATTATGGCATCCACGCCCACGTAAGGATGGTCTTTGTTTTTCATAAATATAATTAATAATGACCCTTAGAATAGTCAGCACTTTTCCAAAGAATTCAGTAATCTCTTCTAAAATTAAACCTTGCCAGGAGCAAATTTCTGGCAGGTTGAACGAAAAGCTCTTATCTTCCTCTTCAGAAATGGCAATTTTTGAAGTGTCCGTTCCAAAAGGTTGCGCCAAGGAGTACTTGCATGAAGGTGACTCGCTGATAGTTGTTCTTAGTGGGCCAGTAATGTTTAGTCATGGAGCGCATAAAGAGGAACTGAGAAGCGGAAATTTCAGATTCATAACGGGAGGAACTCCTTATGTAATTGAGGGTAATCAAGACCATAAAGCGTTATTCTGCAGGTTTGAATCTGGTTCTAATCTGGATGGCGGTGGCAACGGAAAGGAAATCGTTTTGCTGGACAGGAATAGAGCGACTGATTACTTAATGAAGCAGAAATCAGAGAGCAATCCAGAAAACAAATTTCCGATAAACATTACCACTAACCTGGGGATGACACGAGAGGTCTATACACCAAAATCAATTTTGAAGAGTTGCGGCTATGTTGACCTGAGCTTTGCGGCATTGATAGAGGTATTTGTGCCTTCCATTAAAAGCATAGAGAAAGCAAGTAAGACTCTTGGGAACGATTTTGACCAGTTTCTTGTAAAATTAAATGAAACCGCCTTGAATAGGAGCGGAGGACTGCTGAACGGTGATGACCGAGACATTCACGGAAATGTATGGGACGAATTATTTATCGTTATTTCTGGAGAATTGACCTTTGTTGAATTTGAGCCCAGCGAAGAGATAAAAGAGCTAATGAGAGCTAACAACGGATCTGTTTATGAATTGGATTCTGCTAGCGAAGTGAGGAAAAGAAATTTTAAAAATCTGACGATAAGGCGGTTGGGGGTGGGAGATATCTATTTTTCCCCAGCAGGATGTGCTCATGGTGTATTTCATGGCAAGGATGCCCTCTATTTGGTTTTCATAAATAAAAACAAGGAGTTTGAGCATTGGATGGGAGAATTTTGGGGCAAGGGGTCACTGAAATACAATTTAAACAGGAAGTTCTCAGAAGAGCTGAAAAAAGGAAATGTGGGGAGTGTTTCAAGCTACTGGGGAGAATACCATAAAAAGACAGCTTCTCAGTAAGGAGGTTTTTTAGCTATTTCCGGTAATATCTTATGAATTCCATTGGTAGGATCTTGTCAAGGGTCCGGAAACTAAAAAATTCCAAGGTTAGAAACATAATTGATTTTCGGATGAAGGAGTTCGAACATGCAGGAAAAATGTCTGGCACCGAAATTTTCAAGGAACTCTGTTTCTGCCTCTTGACAGCAAACTTCAATGCAGAGCGAAGCATCAAGATACAGAAGGAAATTGGCGATGGGTTTATCACTCTCCATTTGGAGGAACTTTCCGAAAAGCTTGCCTCTTTTGGACACCGCTACCCGAACGCAAGGGCGGCGTACATTTTCGAAGCAAGAAAACACAAAGATACTCTCAAGGAAAACCTCGAAGGAATGCCTGACGATTTTTCGGCAAGGGAGTGGCTGGTGTGCAACGTAAAGGGATTAGGTTACAAGGAAGCAAGCCACTTTCTCCGAAACATTGGCAGGAAAAACCTTGCAATAATTGATTTTCATATCGTTGACATATTGGCGGAAAACAAGCTCATAGAGCCGCCGAAGTCGAAGTGCCTTACAAAGAAGAAGTATCTTGAAATTGAGGAAGTATTAAGAGCTATTGGACAGAAAGCAGGCCTTAACCCGGCAGAGCTTGACCTTTACCTCTGGTATATGGAAACCGGAAAAGTCCTGAAATAGCCGGCCGGGCTAATTTTCCTCTGGCTTTCTTGCCAGGTATTTGAACGCGGAAATGGATGCCATTGCGCCCTGGCCTGCGGCGATGATTATCTGCTTTTCAGGAATGCTTGTGACGTCTCCGGCAGCAAAAAGCCCCCCGACACTGGTTTCGCACCGGTCGTTTACGATTATCTCTCCCCTTTCATTTATTTTAAGCGCCCCTTCCGGATTAAAGGGAAGGTTTGCCGGGGCTGAGCCGATTTCGATAAAGACGCCACCAACACCTAGCTCTTTTTCGCCGCTCTCTTGTGAGGATATTTTTATCTTTTCGACAAACCTGCTTCCGGCAATCTCCCTTACGAAGGCGCCTGAAAATATTTCCACTTTGCCTGAGGCCTTTATCTTGTCAAGCACTATTGCGTCCCCGGAGATTTTTTCGCCCTTGTCTATCAGGTAAACCTTATTTGCGATTTTTGTCATCTGCAGGGCTGCGTCAAGCGCAGAGTTTCCGCCTCCAATAACCGCCACAGTTTTGCCCTTGTAGAGTGGCCCGTCGCAGGTTGCGCAGTAAGTTATTCCTTTATGAAATAATTCCTCCTCACCGGCTACATTAAGCTTTCTGGGGCTTCTTCCAAGGGCGATAAGAAGCGTTCTGGCAGTAAATGTTGAGTCTTCAGTTTTTACCTCAAAAAGCCCTCCCTTTTTTTCGGCTGAAGTGACCTTGTCGAGAAGGACTTCAAGCCCGAAGGAATTTACATGCTCCTCGAACTTCTGGGCAAGCTCAGGCCCGGTTATGAACTGAAAGCCAGGGTAGTTTGTGATCTGCGAGCTCCAGGCGGCCTGCCCTCCAATGGACTCTGAAATCACCAGTGTCTTCATCTTTTTTCTTGCAGCGTAGATTGTTGCGGCAATGCCTGCAGGACCTGCGCCGATAATTATGAGGTCATATGCCATAATAGAAGTTAGCTAAATAGGATTATCAGCAGTGCTCCGGCAAGCATGAGCACTGTTGCAAAGAGGCGCCTCTTGAAATGCTTTTCCTTAAGCCCCATCCCGCCATAGCATACAGTAAGAAGCGAGCCGGTTCTCTTTACAGCCGCAACATATGAAACCTGAGTCATGCTGAAGGCAATCACCTGGCAGACCTGGCTGAGGGCGTTTACCCCTCCAAGTGGCAGAAGCTTTCTTATGTTTTTTGGAATAGCCCTTATTTTTTTGCCAGATTTCAGAAGCATAACTGGAGTAAGCAAAAGCGTCAGCATGCCGTTAAATGCTATCGCCCAGAAGACGGGTGAGGAATTGAGAATGCCTACCTTGTCTATGAGAGTGGTTACGCCCCATATTATTGTAACGGCAATCATTATCCTGGAGCCCTTGTGTTTTGCCAGGGTCCTGAATGGGTCAAGAAGGCTGTCGCATTCTTTCCTGACGTTCAGGGAATACGTTCCTACAATCATTAGGAGTACCCCCACAAGCCCGTAAATATTTGGGTACTCTCCAAGGACAAGGGGAGCAGTAATTAAGAGGAACGCCGGCTCAAGGCTTATCAGGGGGATGACTCTTGATATCTCGGATTTTTTGAGGGCTTTCATGAAGAGTATTGTGGCGGCGACATTTAGCAGGGCGCCAAGGAAAAGCGCCTGCCAGAACGAGGAGCCCAGCGGAGGTATTTCAATGAACAGCAGGAGTGGGCACAGCACAAGGAACGCAAAAAACCTTAGCGACCAGCCGGAGATATACTCGTCAAATTCCCTGAGGCAATTCTTGCTTAGGATGTCCTTGGCCGAGGAGAACGCGGCATTTAGGATTGCGAAGACAAACCCGGCCATTATTATCCTGGCAGATTAATTTTAGAATCCCTGCTTGCCGGAAATCTCTTTTGTTAGGACTTCTTCAAAGTCCGACATCTCTCGGGAGAACAGGCCAAGCGCTTTGTAATTGTCGGAGATGAGGCGGGAGTAGAAAAGCAGTTTTTCATTAAGCTCTTTTGAAATTGGCTTCTCTTGGGTGGTTTCCCAGATTTCATCATTAACCCAGTCCCGCTTTCCAAGGTCAATCCATTTTGCGTGGTACTTTCTTACGAACTGTCCGCTTTCCAGGATGAGGACGTCCCATTCAGAGGTAGGCGGCCTGCTTTTCGGAAAATTCTTTCTTTCGACTAAAGCCTGTCGTATCACCCGAGGCCCTTTTGAGGTACAGTCGAAAGAGATAACTTCAGTATCACTGATGGATATGGAAATAAAAAACTGTTCGCTTGGAGTTGGGTTACTGTCGACTTCGATATTCATATCACGTCTTTTCCGACAAATGGCCTCAAAACTTTTGGCACGATTATGCTTCCGTCCTTTTGCTGGTTGTTTTCAAGGATGCAGGAAAGCGTCCTTTCGGTTGCGCAGGCAGTGCAGTTAAGCGCGTGGACAAACTCTTTTTCCCCCCCGAATTTCCCGAACCGGATGTTCAACTTTCTTGGCTGGTAGTCCGTGCAGTTCGAGCCGGACACAAGCTCCCTGAATGTTTTCTGTGCAGGAAACCATGCCTCAAGGTCGTACTTCTTTGCGGCGTTGTCGTTCATGTCGCCGCTCGCGATGTTTACGATTCTGTAAGGAAGCTCGAGTGCCTGGTAAATCTTCTCTGCGTTTGCAATCAGTTCCTCATGCAGCTTCCAGGAGTCTTCAGGTTTGCACAGGATAAATTGCTCGACTTTATCGAACTGGTGGACCCTGAAAATGCCTTTGGTGTCCTTTCCATGGCTTCCGGCCTCTTTCCTGAAGCACGTGGAGTAACCCGCATATTTGATTGGAAGCAGGGCTTCCTCCAGGACTTCTCCCGAGTGAAATGAAGCAATCGACTGCTCGGAGGTTGCAATCATGTAGGCGTCTTCGCCGTCAAGCTTGTAGAGCGAACTCTGGAAGTCTCCAAGCTCCGCAGCACCCTTCATGAACTCTTCCTTAATGAAGTAAGGCGTCCAGAGTGGGGTAAAGCCGCTTTTGCCAAGCGTGTCAAGCGCAAGCTTTATCAGCCCAAGGTTCATAAGGGCAAGGTCACCCTTAAGAAAGTATGCCCTGGCGCCGGATATCCTGGCAGCCCTTTCAAGCTCGGCAAACCTTTCGACAAGGTCCGCGTGGCCCTTTGGCTCGAAGTCAAACTCCCTTGGCGTTCCCCAGGTCCTCACCGTGACGTTTCCAAGGTCGCTTGGCGCAGTTGGAACGGAGTCGTGAAGAATATTCCCTACCCGGTACCTGTAAGAGTCCCGCTCTTCCAGCAGCCGGTCAAGCTCCGCGTTTTTAATCGTAATCTCCTCGTCAAGCTTAAGGGACTCTTCAATCTCGCTGTCAGCATTTTCCCCGTTCTTTTTCTTCATGCCGATTTCCTTTGAAATCCTGTTCTTTTTCGCCTTAAGCTCTTCAAGGTCTTTAAGCCGGGCCCTCCAGCCATCGTCAAGCTCTATTACCTTCTGGGCAACAGAAACATCCTTAAACCTCTTTTTCTCGCTCTCCAGAATCACCGAAGGGTTTTCCCTGAAAAGTTTTATGTCAAGCATAATGTTAGTGGAATATATTAAATTTCATTTCCTGCTGTCCAGGTATCGCTTCAGCTCAAGCAGTTCCTTTCTGGAGTGTATGTTGAATATCGGGTGCTCTGTGATATAGCCGAACATGCCGCCGTTCTTGATAATTTTCGGGTAAACATCCTCCTGTAAAGTCCACTTTACCGAGCCCTTGGGAATGTACTCGAAAATCTTCTTGTCGCAGACTGCCGCAAAGGCAGAAGCAATATTCCTTTTCTCGCCGGAACCTTCATAGTGCCCGATAATCTGGTTTCCGGACATAGAGATGCTTCCAAGCTTCTTGTCAGAGCTTCCGGGCGTTACCGCAAGCGTGACTGTCCCCTTGAATATTGCGCTGTTGATTTCGTGCTTTCTGATAAGGTCAGAAAAGTCAAACTCGTAGAACTGGTCGATTGGAAGTATGAGGAACTTCTGGCCGAGCTTGTCTTTTGCAAGCTCAAGGGTTTTGGCGTTTCCCATCTCTTTACGCTCCTCAATGTAGATAATCTCGGCGTTTTCGAACTTGTCGCCGAACGTTTCAAAGCAGGCATCCACTACTTCCTTCTGGGCAATTATGTAAATTTTTCCGAAGTAAGACAGTTTTTCAAGGAGAAGCTCCAGCATGCACTTGTCCTTGAAAACAGGCACCAGGAACTTGAACTTTCCGTCGACTTTCAGCTTTTCGGGGTCGCCTCCGCCGAGTATGACCGCGGTCTCGGAGTCCTTAAGGTACTTTCTTATGCACTCCTCAACAAATTCAGACCGTGAGCTGAAATGCACGCTATCAACCTGCTTGTCCGCTTCCTTTACAAGTTCCTTATCCA
>JAFGCN010000028.1 GCA_016932615.1 Candidatus Aenigmatarchaeota archaeon | reverse complement strand
GTAAGTTTGGTTTGCAATCGACCTTAGGCACCGTTCCAGGTACTTCTCTTCGTTAAGAGTTGGAACGATTACCGAAATGTCCATAATGAACCCCGCTTAGCTATTATATCTCTACAAGGCAATTGCCAGAGCTATGAGTGAAAGGTTGTTTAGAATATAAAACCGGTCTCTTATCAGGGTTTCCCTTCCTGAAGCTTTGGCGTAGTCTGCTCTAAGGCCCCAGAATAGAAAGAAGCACGCGTATCCTGCTCCTACGAGGTGGAGAATTGGGCTTAGCGCAAGGTAGCCAACCAGAAACTCGTTGGATAGTGCAATTAGGGCAGTGTATGCAAGGAGAAGGTTCCAGCCGTTCTTAAGCCCTAGCCGGGTTATTGTGGTATTTGCGCTTTTTTTGTCTTCCTCATAGTCTATAAGTTGGTGGCATACGAGAATCGCCTGGCCGAGGAGAAAAATCATTGTTGCAGGAAAGATGGCGGTTGGTAATAGTGCTAAGCCGCCTGCGGAGTACCCGGAAAGAAATGCAAGAAGGTATGTGCCTCCATGGACTAGGATGTCAAGCCCAGGCACATCCTTTAGCCGGAAGGGCTTTGCCGAATAGGCAAACAGCAAAAGCATACAGGCAAGCGTAAGCATCAGGGTTTGGCTTCCGATTAGAGAAGCGATTAAAAAGCCCAGGGACGCAAAAACTGCCGTTAGCAGAACTGAAATGTTTCCGGGTAGTTTCCCGGAAAGAATGGCGTTTGTTCCGTCTTTTACCTTTTTTCTGTTTCTCTGGTCTATTTCTATGTCAAAATAGTCATTGAGAAGAAATCCGTAGCAGCAGACAAAAAAGAAGCTGGCTGCAATAAAGGCAATATTAAGCGGGCTTGATGCGGAAATGTATGCCCCCAAGACCGGAATCATCAGAAGGGTTATCAGCCAGTCTCTTATTCTGAAGGCGCCAAGGAAGTCCCTTAGATAGGTCATAATAATTTGAGGAGATAATCTTACTTCTAGCCCGACATATGCTTCTTTTCAGTAAATCTCATTTATGAGAGTGGGCTTCGTAACGCCAGAATACCCGCCAAAATGCTTTGGCGTAGGAATCTACTCGAAGGGCCTTGCGGAGGCGCTTGCGGATTTAGGGGTGATTGTGGACCTGATTTCAACGGTTCCGTCCGGATACCTCCACAAGAATATAGAGGTGCACAACACAAACTTGTCTGGGGCGAATTATATTCCCCTGAAATGGGCAAGCCATCTTATTGCAAGCTGCTATTATCTTCGAAAGCTGAGACGTTCACTTTCCCTGGCCCATGACAACAGTTTCTACAGCCCCGGAGTTTGCCCGCTGGACGTTTTCACGCTACATTGCCCGACTTACCCTTCACTTGCCATGCTTAAAGCCCGGAAGCGATTAAAAACTCCGGACCGCTTTGACCAGAGGCGCCTTCTGAAGCTTCTCCTGTTGCTGGAAAGAAAGATGGTTTCCCGGGCAAAGGTCACCATATGCCCCAACCCAAAGCTTGCGGAAATTATTGGGAAGGCATACGGGCTAAAAAGAGAGCGCGTTAAGGCGATACCCTGCGGCATAAACCTGAATGAATTTCGCACCTCAAAAAAGAAGAGGGATTACCTGCTTTTTTCAGGGAGGTTCCATGAAAGCAAGGGCATATATGAATTGCTTCAGGCGGTTCGGAAGCTGAAGACTTTGAGGGACTTTCGGCTTGTCATTACCGGCGGGGATGTTTCTGATCCAAAAAATCTCCTTGGAGAAGAATTGTCCTGTCTTGGTATAAGGGATAGGGTTGATGTCCTTGGCTTTGTCCCGCGAAGGCAACATCTAAAGCTCATCAGCGAAGCAAGGGGGCTGATAATTCCTTCAAGGTACGAGTCATTTGGAATGGTTGCCCTCGAAGCCATGGCAAGCAAAACGCCGGTGCTTGTGTCGGAGGGATGCGGAATCTCGGAATATCTGGCTTGTGGGAAGAATGCAGTCATTTTCAAATATGGCGCCAGCAGCATGGCAGAGGCAATAGATGGCTTTTGGAAGGATAGCTCTTTACAGAGAAAGCTTTCCTCTGGCGGCTACCGGAAGGCAAAAGAGTTTCAGTGGAAGCTTATCGCCCGTGAAGTAAGGGGGGTTTATGACTCAATAGTTTGATTGATTTCACATCAGGACTTCTAGGATATATGGGCGCCTTGTTTTATCAATAACAACTTAAAAATCATGATACTTTTAAATATATGTATGAACTTATTATGTTGCCAAAACAGGCTTTCTTGTCAATTTTGGATCTATGGGTGGCTTTTTATGACATTCCGGGATATCTCAAAAAATATACCCTCAAAAAAGGGGATGTGGTTATTGATGCTGGAGCCTATTTAGGAAACTTTAGCAAATATGCTTCTGAAAGAGTGGGTGAAGCTGGGAAGGTCATTGCCTTTGAACCAGATCCAGAAAATTTTAAAAAATTGAAACAAAATTTAATCGGATTCAAAAATGTTATTTTGGTACAAAAAGGATTATTTGATTTTGATGGAAAAATAACTCTTAATAGAAACCCTATTTTTGGTTCACTGGCTTCAAGCGTCATTGATAACAAAGGATCGAAATATAGTTTTAAGATTTCAGTGGCAACATTAGACAATGAAATTAAGAGGCTGGGACTGCCGTCTGTGGACTTTATTAAAATGGATATTGAAGGCGCCGAGCTTGAAGCATTTAAGGGTATGGAGCAGACCTTAGACAAGTACCACCCAAATCTTGCCATTGCATGTTATCATTTGAGGGAGGGTAAGGAGACGCACATCCATCTTAAAAAAATACTTTCCAAGCATTATTCAGAGATTAAAATTGGAAATCTCTTTCACAAAACGCTGTTTGCAGAAAGAAGAGATGGTCTGTAGCTTTACAGGGAATTTTATTTCTGACCAACAGTCGAAAGAAAACCCCATGGCTTGCTAGGGGGTTATTCACTGGATAGGGATTCTCTACAATTGATTCCGGGTTCTAATTTTTTGCTTAAACGAGTCATATGCGATTAATGCCTGGATAGGAACTCTATCGTCCGATGTTGCAATTTTGGCATGAGATTATCTTTACTTGATACCCTGATCCTTGGGTTGGTTGGGATAACGATTCTGAAAAGAGGCAATCTTTGCGTAAGTTAGAGATTTGCCCGATTAAATTAAGCGATTAGAATGTGCTGTTTGTTTGTGTTAATGAAGTGAGATTACCTGGAGCTTGCCTCGATCGGGAGGTTATTTACCAAATAGGTAATATTTATATGAAAATTGTAATGATTGCCGATTTAATTCTTGGAGGAGAGGGCAGGCATGCGTTAGGTCTTTCTGAAGAACTAAAAAGACAGGGGCACGATGTGGAGATAATATCCTTTGAGAAAGGTCAGGATAGTCTTCCTTACTTTAATTTATTCCTGAGTTATAAGGTTCTTTTAAGCAAGAAAGCGTTATTCAGATTATTGGAGGAAAAGAACCCCGACATAATACATATGCATCTTCCATTTAGTACTATGGATTTTCTTGTAGAGGAAATTAAAAGGAAGACTAAAAAGCCAGTTGTCTGCACAATACACTTATCTCCCGGTGGTAGGAGTATAATTGATTCCGTTGTTACCCTTTATTTAAAAAAACTTTCTCCAAGTTTGAAGCATTCAGATAAAATAATATGCGTGAGCAAATTTGTTAAGACTCACCTTAAGAGAATTTCTGGAATTTCTGAAAAAAAATTATTGGTTATTCCTAATGGGGTTGATGTCCATAAGTTTAGGCCCCAGGCAAATAAATCACGGGACTTCCGGATGCTTTTTGTTGGCAGGCTATCCCCCGAAAAGGGCTTGTCTTTACTTTTTAAGAGTTTTGGAAGGCTTGGTGAAGGGAAGCTTTGCGTAATAGGCGACGGCCCTCTCAAGTCAAAGTGCATTAGAGAAGCAGTAAAAAACAAACGGGTGGAATTTTTGGGCAGGGTAAATGACGAAGCACTCATTGACAACTATTCCTCAGCAAGCGTTGTAGTGGTTCCTTCTACATGGCAGGAGGCCTTTGGAATGGTTTCGATAGAGGCAATGGCTTGCGGAACTCCGCCTTTGGCTTTTGCGGTGGGCGGAATACCCGAGGTTATAGATGATGGGTGCGATGGCTTTCTGGTGAAGAAACAAACTCCGGAGGCATTATCCCGTAGAATAAATGAAGCTAGGGCAAGTGATTTGGTAAGAATTGGAAAGAACGGCAGAAAGAAGGTCTTGAGGATGTATGACTGGAAAATTATCGCAAAGGAAACGCTTAAGGTTTATCAATCTTTGGCATGATTATCGGCGATCCGGGGCAATTTTATTCAGGCATTAAGAGATTGGTCAAACTCCAGATAATCTGGATAAAATAGAATTGCTGGTCTTATGGGAAGAAGCAACAGAAGGAATTTTTTCCAGGCCTCTTAATCTGAAGAAGTAATTTGGGCATCCTGACTTTATCCAGCATAGAGCTACTTAGTTTTATATTTAAGCGTCTGTAGTTTAGCATCTTATTTTGCACTTTATCCAGGCCTTATGAAGGCAAGCACCACTCAGACACGTTCCCGACTTAACTTGGCAGTTAGACTATCTGGGGCGAAGGCATTTCTTCTGAATCAGTTTCCAGTAATTCCTGTTGAAGGCAAGTTTTGCTACGGTTAGCACCGACTTGAGCCCGCTATAGCAAATCGAGGGCTCCCTGAAGCATTGCAGAGGGCACTTTTCGCAATGGGCATTCTTGATTACCTCTACGTCGCCGAGGATGTTGCCGAGCTTATCCGGAAGGGTCATGCATCGGTACACGTCCAGATGATTGTCAAGATAGAATAAATTTTCCCCCGCTTTGCAGGGGAATTTTTGTTTTTCGCTTTTGTAGTATCTCAGGATATCTTCCAGGTGTTCGTAGGTGTGGCTGATCTTATAACCGAATCTTTTTTTGAGCTTGATTATGGTATTGATCGCGGTTATTATCTGCTCGTTGCTGAGATTGGCAGAGTCATATTCATCATTGCCTAGCTTGTAGGTAGATTCAGTAGATTGGATTGGCCAGCAGAAATATACCTCGTCAAATCCGAGCAAAAGGGCATGCTCTGCCGTCTTTTCCAGAGCGCCAATATTGTACTTGCTTAGGCAGATTCCTGCCGGCACCAGCAAATTTGTCTTTTTTAGCTTTTTTATGTCTTTTCGGATTTTGGCGGGAAGGCCTGGTATCCCCCGGTATTTTTCCATTACTTTGTCGTCGTGGTGGTCTATGGAAATTGCAAGAATGTCAAGGCCTGCGTCACAAAGCTTTTTGATTGTGTCTTCGCTTACCAAGCTGCCGTTGGTCATTAGCTGCGTAATCATTCCTTTTTTTCGTGCCAGACGCACAAGCTCAGATATGTAGGGGTAGGTGAGTGTTTCGCCCCCGGTTATCTGCAAAAACTTGCAGTCGAGCTTGGAATGCAACGCATTGACTATCATTGGAAGCTCCTCCTTTTTTGGGAATGTGGGCTTTTTTGTCTTCCAGAATGAGCAGGATTTACACTTTGCATTACAGTAGTCTGTTACACAGAAGAACACGATATTTTTTTTAATTATTGCCATATTTCAGGGCCAGTTGCCATATATGGAGTTCTATTATAATAATTAAGTTTTTAAGTTCTCTCCTGCTTGCATCCAGCATGTACTTTAGAGTGCAAGGCGCTTATTTTGGTCAAAACCTGCAGAGCAGCTATTTATTTTAATACAACTATAGTAATGTTCGGTTCCACGCCTTGGGAGTTAATTAACATTATACTTCTGGTATTCCTTATCTTCTTTTTCCCGCGGCTCATGACCTATCAGATAATAACTCTTCTCGAATCTAAGGCAAAGGCGTATGATGAGATGGTTGTAAAGTCACAGAGGATGATTGTAAAAAAAATAGGGCTTCGGACAAAGCTTACGAGAAAGGAAATGGACGATTCCATAAAAGGGATGCTTGAATATTTCGTGGTCGAGCCGGAGGCAATCGAGCCGACAGGGCTTGCAAACAAAATTCGCCAGATGACAAACCGACACGACAAGAAGCTTGACATTTATATCGAGGAAATTACGAGCGGAGTGAGCGAAGAGGAGAGAAAAAACCTGTCTGCAAGCATGATGCACACAATCGGCATTCACCAGATTTCCAAAATCATAAAGCACTTCATTGAGATTATCAGGGAGACAAAGAACTTCCAGTATGGGATGCTTCTTCAGATCCAGCTTCCATTTATCGACCGGCAGGTTAAGGCACTTTATAAGTCGATTCCTGCGTTTACCAATGGTATCCCTGTAGGGGACTGCATAGGGCCTCTTTATGCCGCAACCCTCATAGGCGACAACAAGACAACCAAAATCGCGGAAGGGACCGTCGTGGCGACCAGGACGATCAATGGAAAAGAAGTCTTCATACTCAAAGCAGAGGGTCCGGCCGCAAACCTTGGCAACATCGATGAGGCGATAAGGAAAATTGTCGCCAAAAACAAGATTGAAAAGGTGATAACAGTTGACGCATCAGGAAAGCTGGAGGGAGAGACAACCGGAGCCGTTGCAAGGGGAGTAGGGTTTGCCATGGGCCCACGTGGCGCTGAAAGGTTCTTTGCCGAATCATACCTGATAGAGAAAGGCATACCCGTTGACGCGGTAATTGTCAAGATGAAGCCGGAGGAAGCTCTTATGCCCATGCCTAAGGAAGTTAAGCTTGCCCTTCCAAAGGTTGACTTGGCAGTAAAGCAGGAGCTTAAGGAAGTCAAAAAGAGAGCAATAATTGCAGGAATTGGCGTTACAATAGGCGTTGGGAATAGCAGAAAGGCCGCCGAGGAAGCAATCCGGGTCATAGACGCCTTTAACAGGAGAGAGGAGCAGAAGAAAAAGGCAGAGAAAAAGGGGCTTCGGGAAAGGGTTTTCGGCAGGAAGGAGAAAAAGGAGGAAAAAACCAAGGAGGAATAGTTTTTCTGAGCGAAAATCTGCCGGAAACTTATGAATCAGTATTTATCCTATATGGGTAATAAATATTTAAATATACTTATGATAGCTCAAGATATACAAAATCTCCGGTTTACGGAAAGCGGCAGGGAGATAGACCCCTCGGCAATTTTTACAGAGCTTTACTCGGGGCTTGGCGAGTTAGTAGCTTACAATGTGAGGCTAAGCAGGAATGCTCAAAAGTATGGCTCTAGGTCTGATATGGATGATTTGATAAATCATGATAGGGAGAGGTCTGACTTATTTGGCAAGTGGAAACCTCCTCAAATAGCTTCAGAGCTGACTCTTGAGGGGGGAAGAAAACGGAGCGGTTATGTCGTGCCCCGGAGAGATAGTTACTATAATCCCTATCTTGCCCAGAAGACTCCAAGTATGGCTTTGTTGGTAGTGGAGGACGAAAATGGAAAAGAATTGTCTCCACTGGTTTTAAGGCAATCTAGGGTGAAGTATACGGATTTTGAGGCAAAAAGAATGTCCCCTGGAGTTGGGGTTAAAAAACCGGGAAATCTCACCCCCGTGTCTGAGGCAAATTATGTCACTGCTACAGAGGGCTTAATTGACGGCTCGGTGAGGTCTCTTGAGGACATAAAGAATAAGAAAAAAATTCCCCGAATCATACCCAAGATGATTCCTTTTTCTGTATCGGGAGATGGGGAGATTCTATGGATTCGAAATTATTACCCGAGCATTGGGTCGATTGGATTTGATGATGAAGACCTGGCTTCCTTGCTTGGCGCAGAGTGGGGTGTGGGGGTTGTTGACCAAGATAGGGGTTATTTTGAGCTTTGCACAGTTCCCCGGGGGAAACCCATTTTTGATATAGACCCGGATTACCGCCTTTTTCGATCAGGAGACCTTGAGGATTATAGGAGGTGGCGTAATTTTATAGGGCTGCAGGAATTTGGCAGGACAATGGACTGTCTTAATGGCTTGGAAGAAAAGGACAAAAGCGTTCGGAAGATCTTGGATTCGGAGCTTCGAGGTCTTAAGGTAGGAGAATCCCGACGGGCGGGCATAAAACAGCATTCTTTGAGGGTAATGGATGCCGTAAGCCAGATTAAGTCTCATGAGGAGTTGGAGCGCCTATTTTCCCAAAAAGTGGATGAAGGCCTGGTCAGGGACACCTATGGGGATATGTGCCTGTTCTAGGTACTTTAATTAATTTTTATCTTCCCTATCTTATGGTACACTTGAAAAGGAGTGAAATGCCTGGCATTTGGCCGCTTCCAAGGAAAAAGAAGAGATTTGCCCCTATTCCAAGCCCAGGGCCTCACCAAAAGGCGAACTGCCTCCCTCTGGTAGTTGTCGCAAGGGATATTTTCGGGCTTTACAAGACTGCAACCGAGGCAAAAAAGGCCATAAAGGCGAAAAACTTCCTTGTTGACGGAAAAGAGGTAATTGATGACAGGTTTCCACTTGGAATGATGGATGTACTTTCCATAAAGGACAAAAAGGAGCACTATATGGTCGTTCCTTCTGCCAAGGGCTTTGAGTTCAGGAAGATTGACGAGAAAAAGGCGGGCTCCAAGTATTGCAAGGTTATGGACAAGACGGTTGTAAAAAATGGCTTGCAGTTAAACCTTCACGATGGGCGAAATGTCCTCCTTTCAGTTGAGGAGGGAAAGAAGTACCGAACCGGCGACACAGTCAAGATTGGGCTTAAAACCGGAAAAATCGAGAAAGTTTACCCTTACAAGGAGGGTTCTGAAGTTATAATTTTAAAAGGCGTAAACCGGGGAAAGACAGGGAAAGTAAAGGAAATACTTGTCAAAAAAGACCTTTTGAAGCCAAAGGTCAAGATTGACCTTGATGGCGAAGACAAGATTTTCGAAAGAGATTTGGTGTTTTTGGTGCCTAAGAAAGAGTGAATATTAGAGCCGTCAATTAATGAATCCTGTGAGAGCCAGTTCTTTATAAGTCTAATACTCTGTAGTCAGATGGGTCTCATCATATTTCTGATAGTTAGGCCTTGGTGGCAATTGAGGTCCATGTTGGTAGTTGAGTTATTAGTCGCAACCTTGTGCGCATAGGGCTTCAGGGCAGTTATGTATTTAGTGAGCAAGTCTGGCTTATCCGGGTCCATGTGCAGTCCTACGCAGATGGATTTGCATCCTGGCTCCAGGCAAGCCCCAACCATATCGATTGCTTTGTCCATGTTATCTGCACCCATAATCCCAAGAATCGGATAAGGCCATTCTTTTCTTGCAAACTTCGAGTGAGGATTTGTCTCTATCGGGGTGAATTTCATATAGTCATAATTGACTATCACCTCATCAGGCGCCACAGTATGCTCCAAAAGTAAGGGCTTGACTATAGTTTGCAGGTCATGGCTTCCAATCCAGCCTAGGTCTGAGTCGGGCTTTCTTGGATCTCCCGGCATAAGGGTCTCCTTACATCCTTCAAAGTAATTCAAAAGCTTATCATAGGTAGTATCTCCTACTGCAATAACATTATTGGTGCAGGTACACATGTTTCCGGTATTGAATATTCTTCCCTGAACGCAGAATTTTGCTGCTTGTTCCAGATCTGCAGTTTCATCAACTATTGCCATGCCATGTCCGCTTCCATAAGCGATGAGGTTTGGGTGGTCTTTGAGTTCAGTAGGAAGAATTTCATTGATTGTATCGTTGCTTCCGAAAAAATGGACTTTTCCTTCCCTGAGACCTTCTGAAATGAGTGTTTGTATAAGGTTTGGGTGTAATTCTGAGGACCAGTTGACTGCCTGAACACCAGGGTAGCCATTATCTGCAAGCAACTGCGCATAGCTTGAAGCTACAAAAGATCCACGACGATCAGGTCGCGTTACCATTGGTCCAACCAATGCAGACAGCGATTGGGTCCATGTCCCGGATATGCTTACGTTTCCGGGAAGAATTCCCGCATTTATTCCTGATTTGTAGAGGAGTTTTCCTTCATCATCTATAATCTGGCTATATAAGTTGCCAATTCCATCAGCCCAGCCTTTGAAAAGGTCCAGTGTGCCCTCAATAGACTTAAGGGTTTGGCTTCCTGTAAGGGCCGCAATTCTTTCTCTGTCTTCCCGCTTTGATAAAAGCTCCTTTGAGGCCTTTCTTACAGCTTCTATTCCGTCGTCTACACGCCGGGCATATGGGATTTTTTTGGCATAATCTCGGGCATAGGAAAAGGCCTCCATTAGGTCAGATTCCTCAGAGTTTGGAACAGTTCCTGCAAATTCTCTGAAAATAGTATAAAGGGGTAGCGCATCGCCCTTGTTTGCCTGTCTTGATTCCCCTCCAATCACATTATCTACGTTGAAGGGCCTTATATTTTTGTAACTGGGTGCTCCAGATTGCCTTATAGGTAAGGCACTTGTTCCTGCCATATTGCTATATGCCCCCACCACACTGCCCGAGGTCGCTCAGGTAGGTTCCCGTACTTGGATCACGCAGTCTTGAAAGGTCTGATATCAGGACTTCCCCTGTCTTAGGGTCGGTTCCAAGGTAGGTAGCTTCATCAAAAGCGTATCTGCCAAGCTTTGTCCCGGTTCTGTTGAGGGGAGTCTTGAGCAGGATTCCTCTCTCCCCCACGTCAACATGCCAGGGGGGAGACCCTTCGGTGAGGCTATCTATGTTTACGACTTCTACCAGATACTGTGGCTTTAGCCGGCATATTCCGCGCTGATAATGGGGGTATTTTCTGCCATACGTTCCCGTGCCCATTCCCGTTTGTTCTGAAGTTCCCTGGCCTTCGCAAACATCAATCACACCCAGATCTCTTAACCTATCTAGAAGTTCCTTTGGCATGCTTGCTCCCGCAAAGTAAACTCTTTCAACCCCACCCTTTCCAAATATGTCTTCAGCACTTAGCAACTTTGGCTCTTTTTTGTCTGCGTTTTTTTCTGGGTATAGGTATCTTTGAATTCCTCCTTTTTTCAGGTCAGTAGATCCGAAAATGGACTTTACTTCATGGTCTCTCAAAAAATTAAGCTCATAGGCAAGGTCTTTTGTGGGGTGTGGCGAGAAGGGAGTTACCCCTGCCTCGGGAAAGGCATTTTGAACGACCCAATACCCAATACTCCGTGGATTGAATACATTGTAGGAAGGGCTGAATTCGCTTGCCTTTATGTCGCTTAAGGCCTTTCCAAAAATTGCTGGAGTAAAGTAGGCGTCTCTTTTGGAGTAGTAGCATTCAAAAGGAGGCCCTGTTGTGCCTGAAGTAGAGTACATTACCTGTATTTTGTCTTTTCCAGGGGTATTTTTGCCGCGTGCGGCTAGTCTATGTTCCGGGGACAACACACCCGCCCAACCATACCTTGAGTTTACTATCTGATTTTTGAAAGAAATTGGCATGTTTTTGAAATAGCGGTTTGTGTCTGAGATCTGTGAGGGGGCAGTAATTCCCTTCTTTTTCATGGACCTGTTATAAAAGGGTGTTTCCCATAACCGTTTCACTTGTTTTGCAAGCAGAAGGTTCGTTGCTCCGGACCTCATTTCGGGTGACATTTCATCTAGAGTGTAGTATAGCAGGTCTCTTGCAATGTCCTGTTCCGATGGAGTGAGTTGGGAGTATCTCTCATAAATGTCTTTTGCTAGCTCTGCTCTTTCGGGGGGTGAAATTTCACTAAAACTGCCATATAACTTTCCAGGTATCATTTTACCACCTACCATCATTATCTATGGATGGAATCTTTATAGGTTCACTGACAAGTGAATAAATCATTTTACTCAACCATCAGCTTGTCGAAAATGACGAGGCAAGTTGAAGTTGTCGCAAGGTAGCTTGATGGCTGGTTTCTTTTTGCCCCTATTTCGCCAAAAGAGTGAAAACCAAAGAAAACCATGTCCTTGTGCTTTGGGTCTTTCTGGAGCATGGCAAGCTCGTCGTTGACCTTGTCCCCAAGGAGGAACCTTCTTGTGGCGCAGTTGATATTGATTGCCAGAACGGGCATTTTGTCTTCGTTATCTATGCATGCCTCCTGTATGGCAAGCATCGTGCTGTTTATGGTTTTTTTCTCATCATATTTGCCTATTGCAAACAAAGTCCCCTTTATGAATTTTTGCTGGCTGTAGAACCTCGTTTCTTTTGGATCAGCGCTGGCCATAGTCATTCCTATGGGGTAGAGGTTTCCGGCAGAATCAAGCGTGCACATGCTGCTAAGAGAAAGGTACTGGGACGGATTTTTTAGGAAAGTTTCCTTTTTGAGCCCGGTGAGCTTACAGTACTCTTCAAGGGCGGGAAGATTGTTTATCTCGTCAATCATCCTGCCGTTGTCCGAAACCTTTGTGATTACTCCGTACTTTTCCGTGGAAATATATCCCTGCTCCAGACCGTAAGAGAAGAAGAGTTCCGAAACAACAAAGCATACTGCAGCTCCCCCTTTGTAGAATTTCCCCTTGGCAAGGACATAATTTTCCCCTTCGAAATCGTCAACTTTGTCGAAATCGCTTCCTGCCGAGCCGCCGACAATGGGAATAAATGGCCCAAGGATTTCCTTTATTCCTTCAAGGAACTCGTGCTCAAAGCTTGGCACTACTTCTTTGTTTTCGAATCTCACCCCCCCAACAAAGGTGAGGGCAAAGTAGGGGGGGTTTTTGACAATTTCAGCAAAGGCCTTTTTCGTGCCTCTCATGAACTGGGCGGTTGCGTAGTTTGACCTATCCACCGGGCAGTTGTCTATTGCCTCTTTTGTTGCCTTCTTTCCCGCCTCAAAGGGCTGCTTTATGTAATATTCTGCGACGCCCACTCCAAAGTGGAGGTATTTCGTGTTTAAGGTAAGAACTGAAACTGTGCCCTGGCAGAACCCGGAAAGAGAGTTTATCTCCCTGTCCGTGGTGCAGCCGATATAAGTGTTTTCCCCAAGAATCTGGTTTAGCCCGGTTACCACTGCAGAGAGCTGGTCGTTATATCGTGAGGAGACAAAAACAATTGCAAAGGTTGGCTGTTCCCCGCGGCCCGACTGGTTTACCGCCTGCTTGGCTGCGGAGACTGCGGCCTTGTAGCCATCGGCAAGGTCGCTGACCCCCAGGCCGACAGACAGGTTTTGCCCCTTGTACGCGGATTCAATATGGTGCAATGCCTGGTAATGCTTAAGATAATAAACTTTTGCAAGCCCAACTTTCTTAAGTTCGACAGCTTTTTTATCCTGAAGCCGCCTTACGACCGTTGCAACCGTATTTCTGTGAAGATTTGCCTTTTCAGCAATATCTGTGATAGATAGTCCAGTTGGATTTTCCTCCAAAACCTTTAGGACTTTTTTTTCGCTCATTTTTTGTGCGTTAGGTGCAACAATGCACTATAATTATATAATCACACACTTTATATAAATATTTAAAATTTTTTGTCTGTTGTGCAAAAGTGCACAAATCAATTTAAAGTGCCCTGTATTTATAAATCGTTGTATTATTATGCCGAGAGATTCGGACAGGGTCGCGACAGGCATTCAGGGACTTGACAAGTTGATTCAGGGTGGATTTGTAAAGGGTTCTACAGTTCTATTAAGCGGCGAGGCAGGAACAGGGAAGACGCTATTCTCTCTTCGGTTTCTTTGGGAAGGCCTTCAGAAAGGAGAGCCGGGAGTGTATATCACGCTTGAGGAAACGGCAGAAGACATAAAGAAAGATGCCGAGGCATTTGGCTGGGATTTTTCAAAATACGAAAAGTCAGGAAAATTTGCCATAATCGAAAAAAACCTTTTTGAGAACCCGGAGCTTGATTTCCTTGACCTGGACAGGCACAAGGCAAAACGGCTGGTGATGGACTCCATATCCATCCTCTCGATATTTGTGGAGGACCAGGCGAAGCTTCGAAACAAGCTGAACGAGATGATTGCGGAGTTGAGGCGAAAGGGGGTTACCGTAATAATGGTTTCCGAAGGCACACCGAAAAACCCCTATTCACGCCTTGGCGTTGAAGAGTACATAACTGATGCAGTGGTGCGCCTTGATTTTACGCCCATCGGCCCCCAGGCAGGCCGAAACTTGTTCATAAAGAAGATGAGGCGAACAAAGCACAGTGAGAATATTCACCCGTTTGAAATCGGGAAAGACGGGATAAAGGTCCTCAGCATTTAGACTGGGTCGCCCTGCAAGGGGATTTATTTTTGAGTTTTTTTCCGGGAAAGGCAACAACATTGCAGAGTTAGAGAGATACTATATTTAAATAATGAATTGCCCTAATAGTAATATGGATTCCAAATATACACCAGAGGATTTTAGAGCTCACCTCTCAAGTGAAAAGTGTATTATTCCTGAATTAAATCTGTGGCCGGAGATGAATCCAAAATATGTCGGTGGGGAGTGCCCTGACGTAGGCAGGTTCGGTTTTAGTATGCTGGATGATGGAACGGGGTATTTGGTTACTACTGAATGGGGTCCCGCCAACAAGAAATTCAGACAGCTTCCTGCGGCCATAGCGCGCTATTATGGCCTTGAGATATTTCAGGCAGGAACTTACCCCGGCGGTCTCGTTTACGAAATGGTTCCAAGGAAAAATCTTGACAAAATTAAGCCCCGATAGAGGCGACGCTTTAGTAAATTATTTTTGAGTTTGTTTTCTTATGGCAGAGCCGATAAGGGAAAGCGTAATCGTGAAAATCGAGTTGTGCCATCCCGAAGCAAAGCTTCCCCAATACGCAAACCCGACAGACGCGGGAGCAGATATTTTTTCAGTTGAGGGCGTTTCCTGGAATCCCTGGGAGACAAAGATACTGAAGACCGGGCTTAAGGTTGCAATACCTGGGGGCTGGGAAATCCAGATGCGCCCGCGCTCAGGCCTCTCGGCAAAGACGCCTCTAAGAATGCCAAATGCCCCCGCCACAATTGACTCGGGCTACAGAAATGAAGTTGGGGTCATCATGCAGAATACTTCAGGTGAGCCCTTTGAAATAAAAAAAGGAGACAGGATTGCCCAGATGGTTGTAGCAAGAAGCCCCCGGATAGAATGGTTGAAGGTAGACTCTGTTGCAGAGTGCGGCGGAGACAGAGGGGGCGGATTTGGGAGTACCGGAAAGTAGATTTCCTGTCAGCAACAGCGCCTGAAAAATTTCTTTGAGGCAGTTGGGGCATAGGGAGCGTTAAATCGGGTAGTAAATATATATTTATATCCTTGCATATATACTTATGCAAAAAGCCATTGGCAAAGCAAAACCCATAATTTTTGCGATACTTGTAGTGACCACGATTCTGCTTGTCGGCAGAGTCTCTATGATGCCGGTAAACGCAGTAGAGGGCGAAAACATCACGACAAACGTATCGGTAGGAAACTCCGCGCCAACAATGGGCGTTATTGTCTGCGACCCGATATCGGACGGGAATTTCACGCCTGACGTCGGCGCAAACAAGTCAATGTCCTGCTGGACCGTTGTAATAGACGACAACGGCTATGGCGAGGTAAACCAGACTTCACTTGACACGAACTTCTACAGCGATTCGATAGATGGTGCAGATGACCTGAACACCCACTACTCGAATGGAACTTCATCTAACGTGGCAACTGACTGCACCTGGACAAACGCGACTGGCACCAACATAACCGTGAACTGCACCTACTACATAAGGTACTTCATAGACCCTTCAGCCGGCGGCTGGACAGTGAACTTTACGGTAAATGACACCTCCGCTGAAACTGGAAGCGCTGCAAAGGTACTTGGAGTCGCAACAACTCTTGGGCTTGACGTGATAAACACCTCTATTGAGTTCGGCTCTCTTGCTCTTGGCGGGGAATCCCAGAGAACAACAGATGTCCTGAACACGTGCAACCAGCAGATAGACGTAAAGCTCAGGGAAAGCCAGAACAGCGGTTACCTGGACTGCCCGGGGGCAACGGACATAGCAACTGACAATGGAGACACGGACGGAATAAAGTACAATGCCACCACATTCAGCTGGCCTGAAGGCATCTCCCTTACAGACACCTCAACGGCCTATACTGCCTTTGACCTGAACTACTATGATGCAACAGGCACGTCGGACGGAGAAAGTACAAAGACGCTTTACTGGAGGATCAAGATTCCTTCTGCAGGCGTTAGCGGTGTGTGCACAGGACAGACCGAGTTTGTGGCTGTGGCAGGATAGTATTTTTTGCTTGTTTTAATTTTCAATTTATTTGTTGTTAATTAGTATATGGGCTTTGCAATATCCCGTTTGGCCAGCATGATTCTCTTGTGCCAGGTATTTGCGGGGCTTGCTCTTGCGGGGGGGCTTGGAATTGCCCCTTCTGAAGTTCACTTCTTAAATGTCCTTCGCGGCGGGTACGCGGAGGTAAACGTTACCATTTCAAACCCAAATGAAGTTGCCACAACCGTGACAATGGTTGCAAAAGGCGAAAATGGGGATTACCTGACTTTCTTTTCCATGGACCAGAATTATATTGAAAAGCCGACAGAAGTTATTCTTCCCTCCGGCGAAGTGGCGGTTGCTTATATGAAGACTCCGGGGCTTCTTTTGCCGGTTTCCAACATAACAATCCCTGCAAAGTCAAAGGCAGACGTAAGGATTGTCGCAAGGCCTCCGGCAGATGTTCAGGTCGGCATTTACCGGGGAGTCATCACATTTTATTCCAACCCCCACCTTAACGAGAGTGTGGAGGGACAGTATGGTACTTCTATTGCCGTAGCCTTGGAGGTTCCGACAGTTATCGAGCTCACCGGGGCGCAAAACCTGAACTTCCAGGTCACCGGATTCAATGCCAAAAACGCTGAGATGGGCTCTCCAATCGAGTTTTTTGTTTCAGGCACCAATAATGGAAACGTCAGGGCAACGCCGCAGGTAAAAATTGAGATATTTGACAGGGACATGGCGGAAATCGTCAAGGTCGCAACATTCAACGGCACTGAGTACCTGCCGACAACCAAGGGAACTGACCGGTTCGAAATATCCTCGGAAAATATGGCCGAAGGCCAGTACTGGGCAAATATCACCGTCACGCTGGGCGGAAAAATCATAGCAAACCAGCTTCTTACCTTTGACCTTCTAGAGCCAGGGACCATGAGCAGGATGGGCGAGCTTGTAAGAATTGAAAGCAAAGTCTGGGTGAATGCAGGAGAGATAACAAGAGTCGAGGCGATATTCAAGAATACTGGCGAGCTTTCCACAAGCGCAAAGTTCAAGGGAGAAGTTCTTTTGGATGGCGAAATAGTGGAAGTTATAGAGAGCGAAGAGATGACTGTCCCCCAGGAAACCACGATGAACCTTACTTCGTATTTTACTCCCAAAACTCCCGGGAGGTATATTGTAAACGGAAAAGTATACTACTCAAAGAAAGTTACTTACCCTAAAGAGGTCATAATCAATGTAAGGGAAGCGGAAGGTGGTGGCGTCTGGAGTTTTCTCAGCAATCCCACCGTTGTTTTGGTGCTCCTCATAGCAGTGCTTATAGCAATACTCTCAAGGATGCAGTAGCAGGTGGGATTTGAGTGGGAAGAAGTATTAGATTTTTCTGTATAATTATGGGTATGAAGAGAGTTAGCTATGGCTATTTGCTGACCGTATTCCTGGTTCTAGTTGCACTACCTCTTCTGGCAGCAGGGATTGCGATTGCAGGAAATGGCTCCACTCTTGATGCCTGGGTCCTCGCAATCAACCCTGACAAAAGCATCTACCTTGAAGAAGAGGATGCTTTTATTGGAATGGCAGTCCTCGACGAAAAAGGACAGATGGTCTGCGACTCAAACTTAACCCTAGACATCACTCCACCAAACGGAACCATCGAGACCTTCACAACCGAAAATGGCGAAATACAGGTTTCGCCACAGTGCAATTATTACGGCAAAACCGAGCTTCCCGACTTCTACCTGACCTACCCTACAGGAAGTGAAGGTTCCTACTCATTAAACCTCACAACCCTTACCCCTTACGGAACCAAGTCCATCTTTGATCAGTTCCTGGTAGCAAAGTGGGTGCCCTATGGGGTAAGGCGGTATGCACCCACAAGGGTTTACCCTCCCGAAAGGTACCGGGTGATTCTTGAAATCAAGGCCAATCAGGATTATTCCGGCAAAATAACTGAATACGTTCCCTCAGACTTTGAAATCTCCGAACAGGAGGGGATTGCAGTTGAGCAGGATGGAGAATACAAGAAACTTGTCTGG
>JAFGCN010000027.1 GCA_016932615.1 Candidatus Aenigmatarchaeota archaeon | reverse complement strand
GGCAGGGCGTGTGAATGGGGGGAAGGCCGTAAGCAGGGCTACTAGAAAGACAAAGTCCGTCGGGAAGAAGACGCAAAAGAAGCGGAAGGGAAAGGCCACCAGACAGAAATCCGCCCGCATCAGAAGATAATCAAAGCTGGAAAACCCTGTGCAAAATAGTGCCACTTCCCAAACCCAGTCCTGATTATTAAATCCCTCCATACGATTCCTGGCAAGACCAAGCCATAACTCACACCCCTCAGCCGCCCAGGAAACCTCCAAAACAAAATTCAAGATATTTTACAAAAGTAAAACAGAGCATATAAATTTACTTAATTATTATGGAACTGGAAGAGCTTTTGGATATTATCGATTCTGAAGACCAAGTTATCGGAACGTCCTGCCGCGAGGAAGTTTACAGGGAATGCTACTTTCATCGGGGCTCCCACGTCATAATCACAAATGAAGAAGGGGAGATGCTTTTATCCCTCAGGTCTTCCAACAAGACAATTTACCCCGGCACGCTTGACTGCTCGGTCACAGAGCACGTAAAGGCAAACGAGGGCTATGAAGAGGCGGCCAAAAGAGGCGTTCGGGAAGAGCTTGGGCTTGAAGACGTGAAGCTTAAGCCGCTTCTAAAATTCCGGCTCTGCAGAGAGCCGCACGGAAAGGCGATGTTTGTGCTCTATTCCGGAAAAATCAGGGAAAGCCCAAAAGCCGCAGAAGACGAGATACAGAAAGTCGAGTTTGTCTCCCCTGAGCGGCTAAAGGAAATCCTGGAGACGAATCCCGAAACATTCTCCCCCTGGACGAGGGAAATCATCAAGTGGCACTGCAACCTGCCATCTGCCCTTGAAGTGATTACAGTTTGCCAGTAGATGGTTCTTAGTAAGAAGAGTTTACATAACTCTTGGCATTTGACGCTTGAGACGCATTACCCTCAACAAACCCATTCTGCACCGTTACCTGCTCTTTGGCTCCGGGAAGCCAGAAAATCGCAGATAGGTTTAGAGCGCCCTGGCAGGAATCCTGGCTTTGTGTTTGGTGGTTTGAAGGGCAAAAGCCCGAAATTGAAGCACTAACTAGCAACCCTATGAATGCCAGCAACACAGCCAAAACCACATATAACCTCTCACCATCCTTTCTTTCACAGATAAGTATTTCGATCAGCAGGATAAACAGCACCAGTACCGAACCCAGACCTACTATAAGGATAAGCCGCTCACAAAGCGACAAATCCGTTGACAGTATGTTAATCGAGGATAGTATAAAGGCAATAATCGCAGCGAAGACACCAAGGAATTCGACAAGCTTTACGTTGCCAGCCTCTATTTTTTTGTTTAACTCTTCCTTTGCAGTCTCAATCTTTTCGTTAAGTTTTTTCTCTCGCTCTTCAAGGCGCTCATTGATAATCCTTGAAGTATTCTCCAAGGATTCAGCATTTTTCAAAACATCCTTTGTCTTCAGAAGAAATTCATTTTCAGGAGCATATCTTAACGCTTCCGAGAGAGTTTCCTTTGCAGTCTTTAATTTTCCTAACCCCAGCAAGATATGAACCTTATTCCCTAAAAAAACGGGGCTTTTTGTTTCTCCCTCCACAGCCAGATTTATCTCTTCGAGGGCTTCTTCAGGCCGGTTTAGGTCCTGGAGGATTGCTGCTTTTGTGTTGTGGCTAGCTGGATGATCTTCAATGTTAAGGGCTTTTTCTATTTCCCTGAGGGCTTCTTCAGGCCGGTTTAGGTCTTTGAGGATTAATGCTTTGGTGTTGTGGTAAGCTGGAGAGTCCTTAATCTCCAGGGCTTTTTCTATCTCTTTTAGGGCTTCTTCAGGCCGGTTTAGGTCTTTGAGGATTAATGCTTTGGTGTTGTGGTAGGCGGGATGGTCTTTAAGGTCTATAGCTTTGTTTATTTCCTTGAGGGCTTCTTCAGGTCGGTTTAGGTCTTGGAGGATTGCTGCTTTTGTGTTGTGGATAGCTGGAGAGTCCTTAATCTTCAGGGCTTTGTCTATTTCCCTGAGGGCTTCTTCAGGCCGGTTTAGGTCTTTGAGGATTAATGCTTTGGTGTTATGGTAAACTGGATGATCTTCAATGTTAAGGGCTTTTTCTATTTCCCTGAGGGCTTCTTCAGGTCGGTTTAGGTCTTTGAGGATTTGGGCTTTTGTGTTCAGCAACTCTGGATGCTTGGGATAAACCTTCAGCATATTATTCAAAACCTTCAGGGTGTCTTCTGGCTTTTCGCAGTTGCAGACAATCTCGCTTTTGATAAAATACAGGTTTGGCGTTTTTTTCTTCTTTATCAGCTTGTCGATTTCTGAAATGAATTTTGGGGCAAATTTCTTGCAGGTTTCCTCCCCAAAAACACGCCCAAATTCATAAATCCCATCAGTTTCCTCCAAATTAAACTCCCCCTTAAAATCAAGCAATTTTCGGAATTCCTTCGGGGCAGGAGCCTCTTTTCCTGACCCAATTAGCTCGATTATCTTCTTTATCAGCGGAACGAGCGACTTTCTTGCCATAATTACTATGCATTGAAATTATTATTCTATAGTGAATTATGTCAATTGTAGATAAGATTGAGAAAATGGGACTAATCTTTCGGGGGCTTGAGTATTCTGGGGATGATGACCCTCTAAATCCCATTGAAGGTACTTTACTGACCTATCCCTTATATGCAAATCAGGTAAACCTCATGTTTGAAAACCCAAAAACGAAAGCAAATGTGCCAGTCCACCTGGATTTGGCCAAACGGGAAATTACCTTGTTTCAAGACTTTGATTATGGACTCCTTGGAAAAATGCAATATCCTGCAAAGGACTGGAGCTTAAAAAAATCCAGGTTCAATATTTCCCTGTACCAAAGGCAGCCGATAAGCTCTGAGATTAGTGACATTGTCAGCACAATCAGCGATATCTGTCCAGAACTGGTGACCTGCAATGTATACGAACCCCGCCTTCCTGAAGATATGCAAGAAAAGCTTGAAGAAATATACTCAACGCACCCAGAATGGCAGCCTGCAGAATATCTCAATTAAGCAGTCATTCCTTCTTCTTCTCTTCCTCTCCTTCAACCTTGTACTCAGCGTCAACAACCTTTTCTTCATCTGCCTCCGGCTTCTTTTCTTCCTTCTTTTTCTCCCCTCCTGCCGGGCCTGCTGCACCTTCTGGCCCTCCAGCGCCAAACTGCGGCCCTTCTGCAGATGCCTGGGCTGCCTGCTGGTAAATTGACGCGCCTGCCGCCTGAAGGACCTTCCTAAGCTCCTCGGTTGCGGCTTTCAGCTTTGAAGTGTCTTCAGAATCCAGTGCCTCTTTTGATTTCTTTAGCTCGTCCTCCACATTCTGCTTGTGCTCTGCCGAAAGCTTGTCACCAAGCTCGGAAAGGACTTTCTCAGTTTCGTAGATAGTGGAATCAAGGTTGTTTTTCGCCTCGATTTCCTCCTTTCTTCTCTTGTCTTCTTCCTCGTGGTCCTGGGCCTGCCTCACCATCTTGTCGATGTCGCCCTCAGAAAGCTTTGTCGAAGCGGTTATTGTGATGGCCTGCTCTCTTTTAGTGCCCAAGTCTTTGGCTGAAACATGAAGTATTCCGCTGGAATCAATGTCAAAGCTGACCTCGATTTTTGGCATCCCTCTGGGGGCTGGAGGAATTCCCATAAGGTTGAACTCTCCCAAGCTGGTGTTGTCTTTGGCAAGCGGCCTTTCTCCCTGAATTACATGAACCGTCACTGCCGGCTGCATGTCGACCGCGGTTGAAAAGACCTTGCTTTTCTTTATTGGAATCGTGCTGTTTCGTTCTATAATTGGGGTCATCACGCCGCCTAAAGTTTCAATTCCAAGGGTCAGCGGAGTAACATCAAGCAGGACGAGGTCCTTTATTTCGCCTGCAAGAATTGCTCCCTGTACTGCTGCTCCAAGGGCAACGCACTCCATGGGGTCAACGCCCCTCTCCGGCTTTCTGCCTGTGATTTCCTCGACAAACTTCTGGATAAGCGGCATCCTCGTAGGGCCTCCGACAAGAATCACCTTGCCTACTTCCCCTCTTGAAAGCTTAGAATCCTTAATCGCCTGCTCGACAGGCACCTTGCACTTCTGGACGATTGTGTCTACAAGCTCGTCAAGCTTCGAGCGGGTAATCTTCATCTCAAGGTTTTTGGCACTACCGCCCGACATCGCAATAAACGGCAGGTTGATTTCGGTCTCGAAAACTGCCGAAAGCTCGATTTTTGCCTTTTCAGCCGCTTCCCTGACCCTCTGCATTGCAATCTTGTCGGTTGATATGTCAATATTTTCCTTCTTCTTAAACTCAGAAACAATATAGCCGACAAGCGATTCATCCATGTCCCTTCCGCCAAGGTGAGTGTCGCCTGACGTCGAAAGGACAGTGAAAGTGCCTTCTGCATATTCCATTATCGTAACGTCCAGGGTTCCTCCGCCGAGGTCGAAAATCAGAATCTTGGACTCCTCGTCCTTTTCGAGGTTGTAAGCCATCGCGGCGGCAGTCGGCTCGTTAACAAGCCGCTCAACTTCCAGCCCCGCGATTTTTCCCGCGTCCTTTGTCGCCTGCCTCTGGTTGTCATTAAAGTAAGCAGGGACAGTAATTACAGCTTTTCTTATTGTTTCGCCAAGGAATGCCTCAGCATCCCTCTTTATCTTCTGCAAGATAAACGCCGAAATCTGCTGGGGGGTGTATTCTTTTCCGTGAAGCTTGAATTTGTGGCCTGTCCCCATCTGCCTTTTTGCGCCGCTGACAGTTCCTTCGGGGTTTGAAACCACCTGGCGCCTTGCCGGCTCGCCTACAAGCAAAGTGCCTTCCTTTGTAAATGCAACAATCGAGGGAAACATCTTTCCTGCAACGGTAGCTCCCTCTGCTGAAGGGATAATGGTGGGCTTTCCGCCAATCATTACCGCTGCCTGGGAGTTCGAGGTCCCAAGGTCTATCCCGATAATCTTCTCCTTTGCCATATTCTCAATAATATACATTATTACTTATACAAAAATTTTAAAAGTGAAATTTGCTTGCAAACTCTTTTCGGGGCATTACCAGAATAATGCTGGGGTAGTGCTTTTGTAATGCCTGCCTGACAATCTTCCCTCCAAGGTAAAGGCAAAACGAAACAGGAACGCCGCGCCCGGAATATGAAGTTTACAAAAACTCAAAATTTAAAACGATAGTTTACAGCCAGTTATATGATTAAGGGCTTCTATTGGGTTCATATGCAATGCTTCTCTGAGGTCGCTAAAATAAATCCCTGGCCTATCTGAAGGCCGCTCACTTACATAGGTCCTACCCTGACAAAGTGTGACATACCTGATGCCTGGCCTAACCCTTTCAATACTCTCCTCATCCATAAGACCCGGGTCCTTGCTTTCAAGAGCAGTTACTTCAAAACCGGATACACTGGTGCCACAGGGAATTATTGGAGAACTGCTTACGTCTATTGTGCCCAAATATGTGCCATTATTAGCCATACTTCTCAAATTACTACCCAAATTTGCTTAAGTACTTTCAGAAATCAATCTCCTGGCAAAAAGAACGCATTCCCGCAGCAGTCTTACGCAGAAGCGCTTCCCGGGTTTTCCGGCCTTGCCTTCGAAACAACAACTTTCGAGCTCCGTATGACCTTCCCGTTCAGCTTGTAGCCCTTCTGGAGCTCGGAGAGGACGAGCCCCTCATCGCCCTCGCTTTCCTGCATAAGCATCACTTCATGGAAGTACGGGTCAAACTTGTGCCCGGCCGCCTCGATTCTCTCAAGCCCGTGCTTTTTCAGGACTTTGAGGAGGTTTCCCTGGAGAAGAGCCATGCCTTTCCGGGTTTCCTCGTCGCCTATGGCTTCTATCGCCCGCTCGAACTCGTCTAGCACAGTCAGGAGGTCGCCGACAAGCCCCACATTTGCAAATTTTACAAATTCCAACCGCTCCTTGTCGTAATGTTTTCTGTAATTGTCAAACTCCGCCTGGAGATATTTGAGCTTTGTCAGAGTTTCTTCCTCCCTCTCTTTTGCTTGTTTTAGCTCCTTTTCCAGGTCCCTTGCCGGTTTTACGGTGGGCTTTACTGCTTGCTGCTCCGGCTTTTTTTCCAGCTCTTTTCTGACAATTTTTCTCGGGACTTCCTCGACGTTTTTTGGCATAATCTCTAAAACCATTAAATTACAAATTCCCCTCTAACTTATTATCTTCCAAACCAGCCCCGCTTCTTCTTTGCCTGGTGGCCCTCCATCTCCCTCAGGCATTCCTCCATCTTCCTGCTGACTTTGTCAGGGATTTCTATAATCAGCTTTACCAAAAGGTCGCCTCTTCCGTCCCCATTGATTCTTGGCATTCCCTGCCCCTTAAGCTTAAACACAGTATGGCTCTGTGTGCCCTTTGGCACTTTGATGCTTGCTTTTCCCCCCATTGCGGGAATCTCGATTTCCCCTCCGGTAATTGCTGTCAAAAGGGAGACCTTCTGCTCGAGCCGGAGATTGTCTCCAGCCCGCTCAAACACGTCATGGGGCTTTATTCCAACCAAAACATACAGGTCGCCTGAAGGGGCGCCCATAACTCCTGCTTCCCCCTGCCCGGAAATCCGAAGGTACGAGTTATTCTCGATTCCCGCTGGCACTTTAACAGTAACTTTGCGCTTCTTTCTTAGCCGGCCCCGTCCCCTGCATTCCCGGCAATAATCCTTGGCGACCTTTCCCCTGCCTGCACAGGAAGGGCAGGTAACGATGCTTACGAACTGGCCAAATGGCGTCCTGTGCGCTTTTTTGAGTCTTCCAACGCCGCCGCAGTCGGCACAGGTTTCAAGCTCTCCACCCTTCGCTCCGGTGCCCGAGCATTGATCGCACGGGACTTCCGCAGGAAATTCCACTTCCTTTTCAACTCCGCTAAACGCCTCCTCAAGCGTTATTTCGATATCCTGGCGAAGGTCCGAGCCGGAAAAAGAATTGCTTTCGTCAGAAGAGCCCCTTCTGAACGCGCGGAAAATGTCTCCCAAGCCAAGGTCAGAGAAAATATCGCCAAAGTCAGGCCCTTCGGAAGAATAATCATAGCCCTGGCTTCCAAAATCGGCATTTCCATAGTTATCATAAGCCGCCTTTTTCTGCGGGTCAGACAGGACCTGGAACGCTTCATTAATCTCCTTGAATTTTTCCTCACTTTCCTTTCCCGCGACATCGGGGTGGTGCTTTCTGGCAAGCTTCTTGAAAGCCCGCTTTATGTCATCACTGGAAGCGCTTTTCTCGACGCCCAGAATCTTGTAATAATCCTTTTCAGCCATAAACCATTATCCCCTGAAAATTTGAAGATATATTATCAGGCGCATAAGACACTATTTATAGTAACAGCAGGGAACTGCCTATAATAATCCCCAAAAACCCCCATTCCAGCGATCTGCATGGCTTCGATAAAGTTACAGAAGCATTACAATTGTATGCTCCAGTGAAACTTTTATTATTGCCTACGGATTATAACTATATGGCACTCGAAAAATTTGGCTTATTCGTAAAAACCCTAATATTTCTCTCTCTGGTTCTTGTCCCTTTAGGCATCGCTACGGCACAACAGGCAACGCTTCAAGCCGAACTCGTTGAGCCAGTCTCAGAAACTGTGGTAAGCCAAAACGAGCCATTCACTTTTACGTCAAAAGTTACCTGTGTGCAAGGGACTTGCGGAGATGTGGCAGCAGCGCTTGACCCTGTTGAAGACACGGAGTTTATCGGAGGTGCAATTCCCGCCCAAACCAAGGGCATAGGCAACTGCATCCCTTTTGGCGCGGGAGGCTCATATGGTACGTACAAGGGCTTTGTTTACAAAAATATAGAGCCGTTTGAGGTAAACTCTGGAGACTACGCCTGCTTTGACCTCGGGCGGCCAAATGATGCAGATATCTCCATGGACATTTGGCTATGCCACACAAGCTCAAACGGCGGAACTTCATGCGATGCAGACGGATACCGGCAAATCGTGTATGACGAGCTGGCAACGCCAAGCTTAAGGGGAGACACTTCCTGCGGCACCTGGGAGTTGTGCTTTCCAATAGAAGAAGATTACACTTTCCAGGGCGGAGGGCTTATTGTCAGGTTCAGGTCGACCGGGGCCTTCGCTTCCGACACCTATACCTGCGACCAGGTGCTTTGTTACACCGACAGCTCTGACACCAGCAACAAGTTCGTCCAGAGATGGTACAATGACGGCTCGGGAAGCAGCAATGGCTATATCGGTGGAATCGCGTTTTACGGCAGTTCCAAGGGACTGATTTCAACGGTAACTGGGGCCGAGCCGTTTTACACGACAAGCCCAAACCCACAGACAAAAACTGATGAGTCCTGCCTTGAAAATATGCAGGAAGGGCAGGAATGCACCCAATCATGGACAGTGATTCCAACTGGCGAGCAGGGAAAAACCTATGAGTTTTACACAATCTACTCTTCACCACTTGCGGCAACCAGAAATACCCAAAAAGTGAATATTACAATTTACTGTGATGACACAGATGGCGATGGGCTATGCGCTGACGCCGACAATTGCCCGATTGCTTCAAACTCCGGGCAGGAAGACACTGATGGAGACGGAATTGGGAACTTATGTGACAACTGCCGGTATTTAGCTAACTCCAATCAGGCAGATACTGATAATGACGGCGTGGGGGATGTTTGTGACAACTGCGTAAGCGCCTACAATCCTGACCAGAATAATGCCGATGGAGGCGTGCTTGACGCCTTTGTTATCGTAGGAGATGAACTCGGAAACCGCCATTATATAAAATCAAATAATGACGGAACCTTTGCATCTCCGTTTATTGCAAGCACCCTAGGCAGTTACTCTAGAGGCGCAGCGGCAATTGCCGACTATGATGGTGACAGGGACCTTGACTTCGTGGGCTGCAACAGAGTGGACAACTGGTGCTATTTTGTTGCCCAAACCAGCCCCGGAGTGTTTTCGGCACCCGTAAAGGTCGGCAGCCAGATAAATCTGAATGGTTATGAAATGAGCATGGCCTCTGAAGACTTCAATAATGACGGGCACTATGATTTTATAGTCGGCGGGAATAACCGGCATATCTATTTATTCCTGGGCAACGGGGCAGGAGGGTTCACCACCACCCTAATTACTTCAACTGCTCCAGGAAACTACGGTCGGGGAAAGGATTCCGGAGACATCAACAATGACGGAAACATGGATTTCGTTTATGGAGAATCTTCCGGCGGAAACATCTATGCCTACTACGGTGATGGCGCAGGTGGGTTCTCATCCCCATTCTGGCTTTTCGACACCATCGGGGTCAGCAGTGATCCTTACGGTGTAACCCTTGCAGACTTTAACAATGACGGAAATACTGATGTCATAGCTACGGGCGGCTCTGGCGGGGAATACGGCCTGTGGACCGGAAACGGGGCTGGAGCATTTACATATAAATGGCAGGTGTTTGACACAAACAACCACGGCTCTATAGATAATTACGACTTTGATGAGGATGGCGATCAGGATGTCGTGATAACTACATGGAGTAGCGGCCAGATTAGGTATTACCGCAATAATGGAGACGGACACTTCACGCTTGTGTCTACACTCGCTTCCATTACTTCACTTGGCATTGCTACCCCTCCAACAAGCACTACTGGAGATGAACTGGGCGATGTTTGTGACCCGTGCCCATTCGACCCTTTAAATGACGCTGACGAGGATGGCGTATGCGGAAGTATGGATAATTGCAGGGAGGTCTCCAACCCTGACCAGCTGGACCAGGATAACGACGGCCTCGGTGATGCCTGCGACAACTGTGACTACGCTTATAACCCCGACCAGGCAGATTCTGATAATGATGGCGTTGGAAACGCCTGCGATAATTGCCCTGCCCTTGCCAACCCCAACCAGCAGGATGCAGACAGTGATGGAATAGGAAACTCCTGCGATAATTGCGTTAATGATGCAAACCCCAACCAGGCAGATTCAGATGGAGACGGAATTGGCGATGCATGCGAAAACCTTGAGCCCTACCTTGTGTCTCCGGCTTCAGACCTGGTTGTTTACCAAAACCAGCCCTTCACATTCACCACCGGCGTAGACTGCGTCAGGAATAATTGTGGAGACGTTACTGCAACGCTTGACCCTTTGGCCTTCCCTGTTTCATGCAAGCAGCTCTATGCGAAAGGGACCCGGACAAGCGGAATCTACACCATATACCCTTCGGGAAGCGGATACCCTTATAATGTTTATTGCGACATGGAAACCGATGGGGGCGGCTGGACGCTTGTCGCCTCAACTTACACCGCAACGCTTAATGACATGGGAGGAGCGTATTATAGTGACCTTACAACGCTTAGCCCTGCCTCTGCGCACGAGTATTTGTGGGATGGAATGCTTCCCATAGCTACCGGGGTTGGCGATGACATAAGATTTTCATGCAAGCTAGGGAGAACTGACAGCAACTTTGAAGTTGACCTTGCATTCTACGAACTTGGCTGGTACTCTGAGATAGCCCGCTCCAGCACTGACGCCGGAGTGTGCTTTGAGGATAACAATGGGGCAGGACAGACTATACCGCCGCCAGCCAGGAAAAACATACTTACCGGAGAAACAAGGCCGCTTGGCGACCAGTGGAACTTTGGATACTTTGAAGGGGAAGATATATGCAACGATGATGGAGACTTTACCGTTGACTTCGATGACCGGGGAATGGACAATAACCAGCAGGACGGTACTGACTGGGGTGAAGATGACACCCAAAAAAAATGCGGGAGTGTTTACCCATCAACGGGTGCCTGGTTTATATGGCTTAGGGAAGAAACAAACTACACCGGCGGCTCTGAAAAAGGGGTAGTTCCTATGGCTGAGGGCTCAAAGCCATTCTACACAACAACCCAGAATCCCATGACGCCTGCCGATTTATCATGCCTGGGCGGGATGCAGGAAAGCGATACCTGCGAGCAGAACTGGACAGTAATCCCAACAGGCGAGCAGGGAAAAACTTACGAATTCTTTACATATTATAACTCAACTGCCGGAGGAGACGCGGTAACTGCCAAGGTAAACATCACTATTTACTGCGAAGACTCCGATAATGACGGATTGTGTGCTGACGCCGATAACTGCCCTGAAACAAACAATCCCTACCAAGAGGACTCCGACGAGGATGGAGTTGGAGACGTATGTGACAATTGCCCAACTGCTTCAAACCCCGGGCAGGAAGACGCGGACAGTGACGGAATCGGCGACATTTGCGACAACTGCCCGCAAACTGCAAACCCGGGGCAGGAAGACTCTGACACGGAAGGGAGCGGAAGCAACCTTCTTTTCCAGGACGACTTTGATGACAATACCCTGGACTCCTCCAAATGGACGATGGACCTTGTGGGGGACAGCACTTACCAGGAAACAAACCAGGAAGCAACCTTTAGTATTCTTGGCCAGGGAAGCAGTTCTTCGTACCACATCTATCTTGTTTCAGGCAACATTCACGCTGAAGACTGGGACACCCTTACAGTTGAAGGCAAGTGGGCCTTTAGCAGCTCAGCAACAACTCCTGAAATGCTTTTCCGGCTGATTGACTCTGACACAAGCAATTATGTAGGGGTGGGCTATGCGACCTGGGGCTCCCGGATAATCTATTCTCCCAGCTCATCAAGCCACCCCGAAGAAATAAGGCCTATTCCGAGAGCATATGTACCTTTCAAGCTGGTAATTACAAAAACAAGCGTGCAGTACTGGGAAAGCGAAGTGCTGGTAAATGAATTTTCAACAGCCGCCCTGGCATCAGGCAGTAATTTTAAGCTCAAGATTGGAGGATGGGATTATTCCAGAATTTCAGGGCAATACGCCTATTTTGACGACATAAGAGTGTCAGCCCTCAGAACCATCCAGAGCGATGGAATCGGGGACGCCTGTGACAACTGCCCTTCTGAATATAACCCGGACCAGACAGACTCTGATGGGGACGGATGGGGGGCGGTATGTGAATGCAATGACAACAGCGCAGTTTCGTTCCCGGGGGCAGATGAAATATGCGACGGGCTTGATAATGACTGCAATGAGGAAATTGATGAATCCGGAGATGCTCTTTGTGATAACGGCCTTTGGTGCGACGGGTTTGAGACCTGCGCAGGAATAGACGGCTGCCTTGTGGGGAACGCTCAAGACTGTTCGGGGAACAGCTTTGGGCTCATTGAATCCTGCGACTATGAAGGCGAAAACCCATTCAGGATATTTACCTGGGACTACCGGGCGGCTTTTTCAAGCCACTGCGTTGATGATGGATACAACCTCGGGCACTGCACAACAGGCGACTCGACTGTAACAAGCACATGCAGCAAGGAAAAGTGCAGCGGCGAGTGCGACGCCGAGAACTCCTGCCCCGACACTTCCTGCTCTGAAACCTTCGAGGACTACTGCACTGAAAAGAAGCTTACCGAGTACGATGAGGATAGGGCTATGGGCTCAACAACGATTAAATCTTCCTGCGGCAATTCCTGCCTTGAAGACTGCACCTGCACAGAATGCACGGCCGAGTGCCCTGCGCCTGAAACCAACACTTACTGCGTAAAAGACGTTTGCACGGCCGAGTGCGACACTGATGACCACTGTCCTGAAAACTCTTGTTCAGAAACCTATGGTGACTACTGCACAGGCCTTAAACTCACTGAATATAACGGGAACCGGGAGTTTGACTCGACCACTGTAGAAAATTCCTGCGGCAATTACTGCCTGGAAGAATGCGCTTGTACCAACTGCGAGGTAAGCTGCCCAAGCCCTCCGGAAGAGACCTATTGTGTCCAGGGAATTTGCGAGGCAGAGTGCGACACTGATGACCACTGTCCTGCAACCGAGTGTGACGGGCTTGACAACTGCTACGATAACATTTACAGGGACTATTCTGACAGGGAGAACTCCTGCATTGAGACCTGCATTTGCCAGAGAGAGGAGTGCACGGCTTACGCAGAAGAAGACGACCTTGACAGTGACGGCTACTCCCCAAGCTGCGGAGACTGCGATAACTATGACAGCACAGTTTACCCATTCGCTCCTGAACTTTGTGACGGCAAGGACAATAACTGCGACGGAGAAACCGATGAAACCATTTGCGGCGACCAGACGGACGCTGACTGCGATGCGGTAAATGACTGCTCAGGCGACTTGTGCCTGGGAACAAGCTACTGGGTTGCAATTGTAAAGCTTAACCCCAACCACTTCGACAGCACCAACCTTGACCTAATCCTTACCCATGGGTGCTCTTGCAGCCAGATTCTTGAGATAAAGCCCGGCAAAAACGAAGGGGAACTTCAGATGGGCTGCACAAACGACACCATCAACATCTGGGTAAGCCAAACTGACTGGGCGATAAAAGAGCCAAAGGAGGAAAAAGAAAACCAAGGGAGCAAGAAATAGGGCTTACAAGGATAATACTTCCGAAATCCATATTAATTATGCCAGACCTCTTCGGATTTGGAGAGAGAAAAACGCAGGGGCTCCCTCCAGGCACGATAGTTTACACCGGGAAAAAGAAAGCGGAGAAGGTAAGGATTCAGGTAATAGATTACGATGAAAATTATTTCGATGATAGGTTCGTGAAAATACCGGAAGAATGCGAAAAGTATGTCAAAAGCGACACCATAACCTGGGTAAACGTCACCGGCCTTCACGAAACAGAGATTATCGAGCGGCTTGGAAAAACCTTTGGCATCCACCCGCTCGTCCTTGAAGATATAGCCAACACCGACCAGAGGCCGAAACTGGAAGACTATGAAGACTACCTGTTTGCGGTCTGCAAGATGATTTTCTATAACTCCAGGGGGGAACTGAGAGTAGAGCAGGTGTCATTCGTAATAGCAAAAAACTTCGTCATATCTTTCGAAGAAAGCGAGGGGGATGTTTTCGACCTGATAAGAAACCGCATACGAAGCGGCAAGGGAAAAATCAGGAAAATGAAGTCAGACTATCTTGCCTACGCGCTCCTTGACGCAATCGTTGACAATTACTTCACTGTTCTCGAGAAGGTGGGAGAAGACGTGGAGGACATTGAGGAGGAAGCCATAAATAAGCCGCACCCCGAAACAATCAACAAGATACAGAAGATAAGAAAAGGGCTCCTTTACCTCAGGAAATCAGTCTGGCCTCTAAGGGAAGTCGTAAGCAGCATGGAAAAGACAGACTCAAAAATCATAAGGAAAAGCACAAAACCCTACCTTCGGGACCTCTACGACCACACAATACAGGCAATGGACGTCATAGAGACCTTCCGGGACATAATCTCAGGCCAGGTAGACGTCTATCTTTCAAGCGTAAGCCACAAGATGAACGAGATAATGAAGCTCCTTACGGTAATTTCCACGATATTTATCCCAATGACGTTTATAACAAGCTTATACGGCATGAATTTTCCGAACATTCCTGAATTCGGGCTTAAGTACGGCTACTTTTATCTGTGGCTGCTTCTTTTGCTTATTGCCGGGACTATGATAGCATACTTCAGGAGAAGGGGCTGGATTTAGCCATTCAATAGAGGGCGGCCTTGCAAACAGTCTTGATGGCGCTTTTTTGTTTTCTTTTCTGGTAAGCCAAAGCGCTAAAGCAGGGCGGAAAGATTTGCTATCTCCTTGTTTGCGACGTGCGTGTAAACCTGAGTAGTTCTAAGGTCTTTGTGGCCAAGGAACTGCTGTATATACCTTATATCTGCTCCGCCTTCGAGAAGGTGCGTTGCAAAGCTGTGGCGAAGGGTATGTGGGGTTGTTTTCTTCCTGATTCCTGCCTTTCTTGAGGCATTTTTTACAATCTGTTGTATTGTCCTCTTGTCATACTTCTCTCCGGCATCTGTTGAAAGAATAAGCCCGGACTTACCCATGCAGGAAAGGCCCAAAATCTCCCTGACTTTTGGGTGCAGAAAGACAACCCTCTCCTTTCCGCCCCTGGTAACTTTAAGGTGAATCATATTCCGGTCAAAATCAAGGTCTTCCCAACACAGGCACTTGCTTCATTGAGGCGAAGCCCTGCATAGTAGAGGAGAGCCAGGACCAGCTTATGCTTAAGGTTGGTTTCAGAAGCGTGCATCCTTGCAACCTCTTCCCTGCTCAGAACCACAGGAAGCTTCTGGGAGGGCTTGGCAAGGGTCAGCTTTTCAAAAAACTTTTCTCGAAAGACGTTTTCAAATAGGAACTTTAAGGCAAAGTAGTTGAGGCGCATTGTCGAGTTGCTCCTTTCGGTAAGAGCTAAAAGAAATTCTCTTGGAGTCTTGTTTGAGCTTAGAAACCGCCGCACAATCTTGATGTACGCCTGGCCTGTTTGATAAGAATATTTCCGAAGCTTCAGCTCCTCAATCAGCTTTCCGACAAGGGCATATTTTTCTTCAGAGGAGAGATTCAGATAACGAAAGCCCATATAGATAGTTTAACCGGGATAATATATATTGCAGGAGACATATTCGCTTTATAGCAGATTTGGGTGGGTAAAGCGAATGTTTCGTTTGGGTAATTGGTGTTTTCCCCAGAGGTGATGTCCACATTCCTTAAAATACGCCCCTTCGCTATTTGCAATTCCCCTTAATTCTCCAACATTTCTCTCAAGCACAATTGTTTTCCGGCTATTTTCGGTTATATCATCAATGGCAGTTTTGTAGTTTGTATCAGAACCCCAACTTCCTTTTCTTGGCGCAAATATTGTTTCTGATATATCCCCAAATCGAGTAACCGTTTCCATATAGTGCTTTACTTGTTTGTCGACCACATCAGAATCACCGGCTATCGCCCAGGTGTGTAAAAATGACAGGTATTTCTCATCACCGTCAATAAGGCTAATCAGTGGAGTACAATTATACAGTTGATTAAAGGCAATACTAAACGTTCCGGGAACAATAACTCCTTCATTGCAATATTCTCCTACAACAATTATATCGTTTGATTTATAGATTTCACTTGAGTTGTAATAGTGAACATTAGGAAAGAGATATTCTGGGGGTACATTATCTCTTCCAGAACCAAAGTCAAATGAAGGAATCCTATTAAGGAAAGAATTTCTTATTGAATCGGACCAAGAATCATTATTGAAACTCTGTGTTGCCCGCCTACCCAATTTTACTTCAAGTAATGTTCCGGCCATATTCTTAATTAAGTACTCCGAAACATTTAAATACTAACTAATTAGTAACAACTCATTTGGATTAATGCCTATCTTATCGCATTGGTGACTTCTTCGCCTCGGGCATACCTGAGGCCAGAAAATATGGGCGCTCCAAGTAGAGCCTTCCCAAAAAAGCCCGGCAGGAATGGTGAGAGAGAAGCTTCGCCAAGGTTAAAGGTAGATTGGGGGTATGGGATTCTCAGACAAATATCGTTTGAATTCGGCTCTTTTTGGGCCCAAACCCATTTCGAGAAACTCGGCAATGGGATACTCCTTTAGCGAAGCTACGCACCTGACCTTACTTCTTCTGGATGCGGGTATCCTGGCTCAACAAATTCCTGAGGCACATACACCCTGTCCATAGGAGCAACGTCAAAAGCCAGGAGTAGTGGTGCATCGTCCATCTCCCAACCCTTAAGCTGCAGAGGCAATTCTCCACTGAACAAAACCGGAAATGAGTTGAGGCGGCTCAATCCCCTGGACTTCTCAAAAGCATACCCTAATGCCCTATACGGGCGAGCTGTCCAGGAAATTGCCCTTTCAGTATGTGCGGGCTCTCTTCCTTTGTCAAAAACAGGCATCCCATTTTGAATGTCGGCACAGGTAACCACATTGTCTGCAATCGTACCACTATAGTACCTGAACTTAGGTCCCGGTTCACCCAATTTTTCTATGTTTAGCATATATGTAGTTATTAAAAGCTTTTAACTACCACTTATACATGGTTAATTAATAAACAGTAATAGGTTAAGGAATTTTAGCGGCTCGCCGCAATTCTCCTGAAGCCACATATTAACTCCAAGTGCCTTACAATAATATGGACAAAATAACAAGGTCCACAAAGCCGGAAGAAGACAAGCACATCTTTACGGAGGGGATTGACTATTTCGCTACAGGCAAAGATTCAATCTGGGGGCGTGGCGACGAGGACACGCTTAAGCTTCTGCAAAAAACCGCAATCCAAGGCAGATGGCTAAACCTTGCCGCCGGAGACGGCAGATACAACCAGTTCCTATTGGAAAAAGCTGATTCGGTTACGGCTTCCGACATCGACGAAAGCGCGCTCAGCAAACTATGGCACAATACCCCTGAGAAATACCGGCCCTCTCTTGAAACCAAGGCATTTAACCTCACAGGAAAGTTTCCCTTTGAAGATGCATCATTTGACGGCGTGTTTTGCACAGGCACTTTGCACCTTTTCCCTAGAGACATTCTGCAAAAGGTAATTTCCGAAATTGGCCGGGTCCTCAGGCCAGGCGGCAGGGTAATCCTTGACTTTTCAGCCGACATCAAAAGATTCTCTCCCGATGGAAAATTAGTCACCTTTGGCAAGGAACCCCTCTACACGCTAAACGACGCAAAGAAAACACTGGAGGTTCTTTTCAGGGAGTACAAAACCGAAATGCACGACTCGGCAGTTGTGGAAGATTTTGAAGGGGCAAATCCCCCTTATACGCTGAACTGCAAATTTGTCATTCTGATAGCCAAAAAAAATGAAGGCGCTCGCCCGTGATTATATATTCTGCCAATAGTCTAAATTATGGCAGCAATCAAAAAGAAAAAACCTGAAAGGAGTAGGGAGCTTACCTGGGACCAGATTGGCCAGGCAATTGGGATGAAGATTGAGAAAGGGTGCAGTGACGGCGAATGCGCGCCCTGGAACAAAAAAGAGTGCAAAAGCGGGCCTGGGTGCGGAAGCGCAATTTACGGCCTTGGCTTTCTCGGAGCGCTTGTCTACTACATTACAACCTCGACTGGCTTCTGGATGGCAATACTCGGAGTCATGAAAGCAATACTCTGGCCGGGCTTCCTTGTGTACGGAGTGCTGAAATTCCTCGGAGCATAGTAAGCCGGATGAAAGGCTAACAGGTACATTGTGATGCAGAAATCCAAACTGTCCTTAGCCACTAGTTATTTTCTCTATATTATGGCATTCACAGTCAGGCAAGCCGCAGAAAGCGACATTAAGGCACTGGAAAAGTTCCAGCAAAAGTCCACAGATTATGTAAGGCCCTTCGACCCTACCCTCAAAAAGAAGGGCCGGATTGAATATTACAAGGTTTCGGACCTGATGAAGTCAAAAAAAGTCCTGCTGCTTATCGTCGAAAAAGACGGCAAAATCGTAGCCTGCGGATACGGGGAGATAAAAGATTCGCCCCATTTCATGGAAGAAAAGCAATTCGGGTATGTCGGCTTTATGTTCGTTTTAGAGGAATTTAGAAGGCAGGGCATCAGCAAGCTTATTCTGGATGAATTATTCCAGTGGTTTAGGAAAAAGAAAATAAAAGACGTAACCCTGAAGACCTATTCCAAGAACACCTATGCGATAAAGTCCTATGAAAAATACGGCTTCAGGCCTATGGTTACCGCCATGCACGCTCGGATAAAGTGACTTCTTTTTGGCTTATCTCGAGCAATTAGCTTAATTGAAAGATAGTGGGCCGCTAGAACAGAACTTTGGCTTTAATCTATATACTGATAGGGTAAATATATGGAGCTCGAAATCGCAATATACCTTGCAAGGTTCTGGGGAAGCCTGTTCATGATTCTTGGGGGACTATCGGTTGGAGCGAAGTTTCTTGGGCGTGTCATTAATTACACTGATGACAAAAGCATAACTGTTTCTACCGGCTACATAACCTTTTTGATGGGTTTAGTCACCGTAACGCTGCACAATGTGTGGGCTCCCGACTGGAGAATTGCCATCACACTTTTGGGGTGGGCCACCTTGCTGAAAGGAATCGAAAAGATAGCTTTCCCTGGAAGGATAAACAAGAAAGCGCAGATGTTCAAAAAACATTCTGCACTCTGGGGGGCAGTCATATTCCTAATCGGAGCGTGGTTTTTCTGGATGAGCCTTGGCTAAGGAAACTTATCCCCGAGCCTTTTTGGCCACTTCATCAGAGTAGAACCTGATGCAGATCTCATCAGCAAAGGGGTTGCCAATATTTTCCCGCCTTCCCCTCCTAAAAAATATATATTATGCCAGAGAAAAAAGAGCCTAAGAAAAACGGGATATTCGGCGTGGACTTTAACGTGTTCATGCTTGGTATCGTCAGCTTCCTTACTGACGTCAGCTCAGAAATGATTTTCTCGGTGTTTTCAATCTTCTTTACTGTAGTACTTGGAGCTTCTGCTGCCCTTTTAGGGCTGATAGAAGGCCTGGCTGACTTTGCCTCCTCGTCTCTCGATTACATTTCCGGGGCGCTCTCTGACAAAACCGGAAAGAGAAAAAAGTATGCTGCTATCGGCTACGGCTTTTCTGCGGCTGCAAAGTCCCTGTTGGTTTTCGCCAGCACCGTCCTTTTCGCCTCAGCTTTTCGGGTACTCGAACGCCTGGGAAAGTCTTTCCGGGGGCCGCCAAGGGATGCCTGGATATCATCCCTTTCCACAGACAAAAACAGGGGGCTGTCCTTTGGCCTGCATAAGGCGCTTGACAAATCAGGGGCAATAGTTGGGCCACTAATTGCATATTTTGTCCTTGACTTTTACGGAAGCACAATGGGCACGTTCCAGATGCTTTTTGTCATAGCCCTTGTGCCTGCAATCCTTTCGGTCGCGCTCCTGCTTCTGATTAAGGAAAATCCTGCCTCGCCAAGGAAAAGGGAAAGCATATTCACCGCTCATAAGACCATGAAAAAGGAGTTCCATCACTACCTGAAGTCCGCAGGTATTTTCTCGCTCGTCTATTTCAGCTTTGGCTTTCTTCTCCTCAAGGCATACAGCATCGGCTTTGCAATTAAGGACGTCGTTTTACTGTACGCCCTCTTCAATGTCGCGTTTGTCATCGTCGCCGTCCCGATCGGAAAGCTTGGAGATATTATTGGAAGAAAGAAAATCATAATGCTCGGCTACCTGACTTACGCCATAATGTCGCTCGGTTTCGTCTTTGCCGCAACAAAGCTTGACGTAATCCTTCTATTCCTTCTCTTTGGGGTTTTCTATGCAATCGACGAGGCGCAAAGCAAGGCGTACATTTCAGATATTGAGAAAGACCAGAGGGGAACCGCCATTGGCCTGTACAACTTCGTAACAGGCCTCATTTACCTCCCGGCATCAATTATTGCAGGATTCCTTTGGACAATAAGCCCCTCCTACGCGTTCCTGTTTGCAACAGTCATGTCACTGGCGGCTCTCGCATATTTTTCGCTGAAAAGCTAAAAGACTTGCGACCGATAAATTATGGACACTGCCGATTTGAAAGCCCTGGTGAAAAGCATCGTCGTGAAGGCCAATACTCTCAAGAACAAGCACACCTCTGAAAAAGAGGCATTTGTAAACTATGCCTGCATTTTCTCCCAGAGCAAAGAAAAATACGAGGAACTGCTTGAGGCGGCAGGAAAAATGGGAAAAATCATCAAGGAAACGCCGACAGGACCTCTTTTTCATATTGAGCCGCTGGAAACTGGCTCAGGCACTCTCAGGATCCTGAAGATTCGCGCCCCCGACCTGACAAGGCCAGAAGAGGGAGACGCAGACTTCACAGTTTCTGGCTTTTCGGCTTTTCAGGAAAAATATCTCACCCGGCCCGGATTCAAGCTAATCGAAAGGGAAAAGTTTGTGATGATTGAACTTATGGACCCAACCTTCAGTGTCAGGGCGTACTTTTCAAACCCGCCTCTCGACAGGCAATTGAATATCGGCTGAGGTTTCAATTCCATTCAGCGCTTCTCTCCTTCTTGGCTTTCCGGGATTTTATGTGGCTTTTGGAAAGGCCTGCCCAGGAAAGCATGCCAATTGCAGCCAAAACGGCTTCTCTTTCATCCTCCTCAAGAGGGTACTTTTCCAGCAGTTTTTTCAGGGCGGAAATGGATTTGGCAGGGTCCATAATTATAGAAACAATTGGAAGACCTAACTCAAAAAAGACCTTCCTTAAGAAACACATACCTGCTAAAAGTCTACGCTGAGGAGGAAGAAAACTACGAAGCGTGGGTCAACGAAAAGACTAAAAAAGGATTCCCCATAAGTGCCGCCTCACACCCGGCCCTATACCTCCTCTCCCTTGTGGCTAGCCCGTCTTGCCCTTCTCGCCTCCTTTGTCGGGCCTAGCTTGTCCCATAAAACGCCCAGAAGGACAGCGCTCAGGATGAAATAAATGGCAAGGACGCCGCCCATTGAAAAGGCAAATGAGTAAAGCATTCCCGCGGGTATCAGGACAAGAGCAAGAAGCGATATTGTGATAATGACCGCCAGGTGCAGGAATATGCTCTTGACAATGCTCCCTTTGCCCGGAAGAGTTTCGTAAATGTAGGAGAATATGAGCCCCAAAACCAGGCCATCGACAATCCCCCGGATTATGTTTGCAACAAGCCCCGCGGCAATCACGGGAAAGTACTGCGCGGTGAGTTCCGAGGAGGTGGAAAAGTAAAAGAATGCTACCAGAATTGCAGAGAAGATTTCAATTACGGCGCCCGAGAGCGCTCCGGATTTTATGCCTCTTATAAGGTCTGCCATAAACCAACTAGCAAATTGCAATATTTAAGGCACCCGGGTTAAGCATAACCAATTACAAGCTAGATACCACCAAAAAATAAGTATTTCAATATTAGTCTTTATGGCAGGAAAAGTAGAGTTTCCGCCCCTGAAGGCGGCAAAAATAGCAGACATTTCCGACAGCGCGGGATTTAATACCCTGGCACTGGAGAGAGAAATGGTAGCATATAACGGAGGCATAAATTTATCCCACATAAAGACCCTCTGGAGGCATGACGGCAAGCTCCAACTGAAATATGTCCCCTGCTTTAAAGCCGACGAATTGTATGAAAAAGGCCTGCTCGAAACGGCTGAGCTTTACCCTTCCATCGACGGCCCCTGCTCGATGATAATCAACTCAAAAGAGGAACTTGAAGAAGTAATGTCAAAATGCTACCAGGTCTCCCATCACCACTACATTCTCGGAAAACGGCATAATCTAAAGGGCTTATTTCCAAAGGACTGCTGCGGGACCTCCTCAAGAAGTGTTGCGTTTTCGCTTATGGAGCATGGATTTCCTAATGCCGCTTTTGGCTATTCATTAAAAGCTGGCCATGGGTATGTGTTGCTCCCATTTGTGACAAAAGATGAAGGCATAGAAGGATGCGTAATCACAGACCCTACCTACAACCAGTCTGATGCAGTAGACCCCTGGGTCAGAAATCCCGTATTCATCAAGCTAGGCAGCAAGTGGAAAGACACGACCGAGTGGGGAGATAATGATAACATGTTTCCACAATATGTCCTCGGCCTGGATGTCCTGAAAGAATCACCCCCCCGTATCGACAGTCTCGCCTATTACTGGAATATTGGAAGCCTGTATCTTGGAAATGCGTTTTCAAACCCAATCGATCTGAAACAGTTATGAATGCGGCTCAAAGTCAGTCCTTCATGCTCCTGCTCCTGAGGAGCCGCTGGTACTTTATCGCAAACCTGTGGGCTTCGTCCCTTATCTCCTGGACGAACTTGAGGGCAGTTTCCTTATGGTCCAGGGCAACAGGCGCAGCCCTGCCGGGAAGGTAAATCTCCTCTTCTCTCTTTGCAATCGAAATTACCGGCAAATCAAGCCCAAGCTTCTTTATTTCCGAAAGGGCGAAATTAAGCTGCTCCCTTCCGCCATCAATTACTACAAGGTCAGGCAGTTCGCGGCCTTCCTTAATCAGGCGGGAGTACCTTCTCCTTACAACCTCAGCTATCGCCCTAAAGTCATCGATTCCTGAAACGTCTCTTATCCTAAACCTCCTGTAATTTCCCTTGTCGGGGATACCGCTTCTAAACTGCACCATCGATCCCACCATCGAAGTCCCTGAAAGGTGAGAGATATCAAAGCACTCTATCACTTTTGGCAGTTTCGAAAGGCCCAGCTTTTTTTGGAGGGCCTCTACCTTCTTTGCGTTTCCGTAAAGCATAATCTCGATATTTTTCCTGACAAGCTCCAAAAGCTCGAAGCGCTCACCTTTTTTCGGGACGACAACCTTCACCTTTTTTCCCGCCTTTTCTGTAAGGTAGTCTGAAAGCGCACTGCTTACCTCGTCAGGCACTATTACAAAGCTTGGTATGCGGATTTCAGAGTAGTACTGCACAAGGAACTCCTCCAGGAAATTTTCCCTGTAGTCGAATGAAAACTCCTCCTTGTGGTCAACCGTTCCAAGGCAGGCATTGAAAAGAAATAGGGTGACCCTGCCGCCGTCAATGACATAGTTTAGCACATCCTCATCATAGTCCTTCTGGCGATCCATGTTCTGCCTTTCTTTAAGCTTTTCGAGGGAGTCAAGCTGGTTTTTTAGTTCAAGGGCTCTTTCAAAATTCTGCTGGCGCGCCATCTCACCCATTTCCTCGTATATCTGGGCTTTTGCCTCATCTATGTTTCCGCCAAGGATTTTTCTCACCCTGTCAAATGTGCGCCGGTACTCTGCCGCTGAAATTGTTCCCCTGCAGGGCGCCTGGCAGCGCGAGATATGGTAGCGAAGGCATGGCTTAGTTGGAAGCTTCTTGCACGTTCTTATCCTGAAAGTTTTCCTAAGAAACTTAAGAAGGTAATCTCTCCTTTCCGCTGAAACAAAGGGCCCAAAATACTGCCCACCTTCGCTCTTGTTTCTTGCAACAACAAGCCGGGGGAACTCCTCGTCAGTTATCCTGATATAGGCATACCTTCTCGAATCGCGAAGGTCTATGTTGAACTTGGGCTGGTGCTTTTTTATGAGAGTGTCCTCAAGAACATACGCCTCAACTTCATTGTCGGTAACCACGAAATCCACAGAATCAATATTTTCCACAAGAACCTGGGTCTTGGCATCCAGACCCTTCTTTCGAAAGTAGGACTTGACGCGCTTTCTGAGGTTTTTTGCCTTCCCGACATAAATCACTTTCCCTTCTTTGTCCTTGAAGAGGTAGCTGCCAGGGTTTTCCGGTATAAGCGACAGGTCCATCATAATTGGTCTGGGGCAAGATTTAAGTCAGGCCTTTTTGCAAGCCCCTATGCTCATGCCTTCAAGACGACAAAACTTGCAACATACTCCGAAGTTTCTATTTTCCTTCCCGCAGTAGGATACGGCTCAATTCCGGTAATCTTCACTGAATATCCGGCAATGTTTTTCGTGGCAATGCTTGTGTTTCCGGGACGGTGCGTCAGGTTGAACCTGCTAAAGCTCCTGTTCTCGCGCAAAAGCTCCACGGAAACCGTTGCCTGCCCCATCCAGAAGCATTCCAGCCCGACCGGGCACCTTGAGTCTGCTGTCACATTCAAGAATCTCACTTCAAGCTCTTCTCCCCTTATAAACATGTGCTCTCCCACGCTAAGGTTAAACTCCTCACCCGGCTTGGAAAGTGGGAAATCTACAGGAGAGGATACTTCCTGCCCATACTTCGCTGCAAGAACAATTATTATCAGTGCAATTGCGCCGAAAAGCCAGCAGTACCGGTCTGTTCCCATAATTACCAATACTCTGCTATATTTATGAAAAAGTAGTCCCATCCAACACCAAAATCCCGCTAGTAATACATTTGCGGGTCTATTTCGTATTTGAAACGCTTAAAGGGCTCCGCTGCCGGAATATTGTCTCTTTTTGAAAGCATCTCCTGGAGAATTGCTGCGTGTTGCTTCTCCTCCCCAAGGATTCGGATAATGTCTGAGCGAAAGCTGGTTTCCCTGACAAGGGACAGAATCTCCTCATAAGCATTGATGCACTCAAATTCCGCCGTTATTGCAAACCTCAAAAGCGCCTTTTCAAGCTCAATGTTACTGAGGTGGCGTATATCAGGAGGCAATCTTGCAGGCATATTTCGGCTAAAACTTACCCTTATTAGCCAAATATTATATTTAAACAAATCTGGGATTAGACCTTTACCTTCCTGAAAAGCAGCCCTCCCGCCATGACCATTGCTGCTGAAAATCCGGCCAAAACCGCAAAGCACAGTATAGGATTAATCTGGGATGCGCCAAAAAGCCCGTACCGGATTCCCTCCACTCCATAGGTAAGCGGGTTCAGGTGAGCAATAACCTTCAGGATTTCAGGAGCATTATCTATCGGGAAAACTGCGCCCGAAGAGAAAAATATCGGGAAGAGAACGAAATTCATTATAAGCTGGAAGCCCTGCATATCGTCCATTTTAGATGCGATTGCTATCCCAAAGGCGGTAAGAGAGATTCCGATTAATGCCATAAAGCCGATGCAGATAGCAATTCCCGGCAGGGTGGGCCTAAAGCCGACTATCAGAATCGAGAGGAAAAATATCAGCAGCCCCTGAAGGATTGCTGTTGTTGCGCCTCCGAGCGTTTGCCCAAGCATTATTGCGTTTCTTGAAACCGGGGCTATGAGGGTCTCTTTCAAAAAGCCAAACTGCTTGTCCCAGATAATCTGGATTCCTGAAAAGATTGATGTAAACATGACTGTCATCGCGATAATCCCCGGAACAATGAATACCTGATAGTTCTGCCCCAGCCCCGGAATAGAAAATGAGCTCAGGCCGTAGCCAAGGAGAAGGAGGAAAAACAATGGCTGGCCCAAGCTTCCAAATATCCTGCTCTTGCTTCTAAGATAGCGTTTCATGTTTCGAAGCCATATAGTGTAAACCGCATCCATCATCCTGCCACCTCCAGTAGTTCCTGCAAAGCCAGCGGAAACTCCGTAATCCCGTCTCTTGCTGTAAAGTGCCCCCTGGCGTGCTGAACAATTGTCTTTGCGCCTAGCTTATCCCTGAAAAGCTTTTCCTGTTCTAGCGGAATAAACGGGTCATTATCCGAAAAAATTGCAACAGACGCGCCCAGGATATGCTTCACCTTGCCAAAATCCACATCCCCTTTTATCCAGGATTTTACAATTTCAGATTCCTCCGCGCTCAGGTTAGGCATTTCCAGAATCTGAATCCAGCCGGCAACAAAAACTGCTCCTCCACATCGCTCCTTTTCCTTAAAACTTTCGATAGTCCTCATTATAGTCTGGCACCCCATGCTGTGCCCTATGAAGTAGGTGTCCTTGTCCAAGTGCCCAACCTCTTCACGCAGTTTTTCCACCCATGCCCCCACTTTCGGAAAATTCGTGTCAGGCATCTCGGGGGCAATTACCTTAAATCCATTTTTCTCAAGCTCCCCCTTAATCCAGGAAAACCAGTTCCCATCTGGCTTTTCCCCCCATCCATGAACCAAAAAAACCCTCCTTTCCTTCATCTTCTTCCACCCCAAACCTTATGGCGCATTCTCATAACGTCCGCCGAGCTTGCCTCCTGTTCCCGTATGGTCTTTCCCGTATAATGCAGGAAAACATCTTCAAGTGTCGGCTTGTTTATCGTAAGAAAGCCAATCTTAATCTTGTTTTTGTATGCCTTGTCAAGAATCTCAGGCACACGCTTTCCCGCATCCTGGACGTGAAGCGTAATCTGCCCATCATGGATTTTTACGGACTTGCACCACTTGCAGCCCTTCATAAGAAGCCCAATTTTCTCTCTGTCTTTTGTTTCCATTGTCACAACATCCCCCCCAATGGTGTCTTTAAGCTCCTGGGAAGAGCCAGCAACGATTATTTTTCCGCGGTCGATTATTGCAATCCTGTTGCAGAGCTTGTCTGCCTCGTCCATATAGTGTGTGGTAAGGATTATAGTAAGCCCGTTTTCCCTGTTGAGGCGCTTTACATAGTCCCATATCTTATTTCGGGTCTGCGGGTCAAGCCCCAGAGTCGGCTCGTCCAGGAACAGGACTTTCGGCTCGTGGAGAAGCCCCCGGGCAATCTCAAGGCGACGCCTCATTCCTCCGGAAAAAGTCTTTACCAAAGAGTCCGAGCGGTCATCAAGACCAACGAGCTTAAGGAGCTCATGAGCATTCTTTTTCCTCTCATCAGGCGGCACGCCATAAAGCCGCCCGTGAAAGTCCATATTCTCATAAGCCGTAAGCTCTTCATCCAGGGAGGAGTCCTGAAAAACCATGCCTATAGAAGACCTCACACTATCCCTTTCCAGCACAACATCGAAGCCGTTAACTGCGGCTTTTCCGCCGTCAGGCATCATAAGCGTTGCAAGCATCGAGAGTGTTGTTGATTTCCCTGCGCCGTTAGGCCCTAAAAACCCGAAAATCTCCCCCTCCTGTATCGTGAAGCTGATATTATCCACAGCAGTAAAATCGCCAAATTTCTTTGTAAGCCCCTCTATTTGCACAATGGGCTTTTTCCGTATGGGGCTTCTTTTCCTGGCAGCCATTATTTACTTTGCACGCTTAATACTTCACCATTTCAGCAAGAAACTTTTAGGCAACAGAAACCGGGGCTAAGAGGCAGGGCTAAAAGAAAGCAATATTTCGCTGGAACCGGAATTCCCTCTTTGGCGCCTCATTATTCACAGGTATTACAACCTGGCCGTAAAACTCGGGCATGGGTTTCTTGGAGCCGTCTTTCTCACTTTTCCAGGATATTGTAAGCTCGCAGCGGGCGACCGCAATGCCGTTTTTCCTTCTTGCCTCCCTTATGAGCCCTTCTATCCCTTGCTTAAGGGACTCTCTTGGCGAAAGGTTCTCCTGAACCTGCCTAAAGCAAACAGAATCTATCCTGAAAGGGCCGCTGGATTTGCCGGCCCTGCCGGAGTTCTCCATAAATTCAGATACCGGAACCGACAAAGCAGGGACATCCCCGCCCCGGTACTCCATAAGAACTCCTTCAAAAAGCGACTGGGAATAGGGGCTTTTTAGGTTCGGCCTTCTGGGAAGAGTCGGAGAGTCAATATCCTCTGCCCGGTTCCAACCAAAAATCTTTCCAAGCATATATCTATATACCTAGGTATATTTATATCACAAAATCTGGCAGTAATCCCCTTATAGCTTCTTTTAGAATAGATTTTATGGTTCTAGAGTTCAATGCCGACCTTCATATACACTCAAAGTACGCCCGCGGCACGTCAAATGATATGGAAATTCCTCTTTTGGCAAAGCAGGCAAAGCTCAAAGGAATCACTCTCCTTGGAACCGGCGACTGCATTCACGGGAAGTGGCTTGGCCACATTAAGGAAAACCTGTCCGGGGAAGGCATATATGATAGAGAGGGGACAAAATTTGTCATGCAGACTGAAGTCCAGGACAACCAGAGGGTGCACCACATCATATTTCTGCCTTCAATATCAAAGGCAGAAGAGCTCAGGGAAAAGCTAATGCGCCACTCGTCAAACCTTGACGCAGACGGAAGGCCCTGGCTCAAGCTGAATGGAGAGGAAATCGCAGAATTTGTGATTTCCTGCGGCGGGCTTATCGGGCCTGCCCACGCCTTTACACCATATTTTGGAGTTTACGCGCATAACGACACGCTGCAATCATGTTACGGAAAGAATACAAAAAGCATACAGTTTCTAGAATTGGGCCTGTCAGCCGACAGCATACTTGCAAACGGCATTTTAGAGCTTAAGGGCGTAACGTTTCTTTCGAACAGCGACTGCCATTCTCCATATCCCCTGCGGCTTGCACGGGAGTTCAACCGCCTCCGTTTGGAAGATTTCACCTTTGAGGAGTTTGCTAAAGCCCTTCGGGGTGAAAACGGGCGGGGAGTCATCCTGAACTGCGGATTTTACCCTGAGCACGGAAAGTACCACGCCACAAGATGCAAGACCTGCCTTGCTTTTTACTCGCTTGATGATGCCATAAGGCACAAGTGGCGCTGCCAGAACTGCGGAGGGGTTATTAAGAAAGGTGTTGCCGACAGGATAAGGGAGCTTTCCAGCTATGAAGGAAACCCTAACCGGCCAAAGTACATTCACATCTACCCATTGACCGAAATAATAGCAACTGCCTATGGGATAACAACCCTCTCCTCAAGCAGGGTTTCCAGAATCTGGGAAATGTTCGTGGAAAAGTTCGGAAACGAAATCGAAGTCCTGATTAACGCGCCAATCGAAGAAATTGCCAAAATTGACGAAAAAACCGCCCAATATATCCGGGCGTTCCGGGAAGACAAAATAGAGCATATACCGGGAGGCGGAGGGGTTTATGGAAAGCTTCTTCCGCTCGGCCAGAAGGCAGAAGTCGAGCAGTTTAAGAAAAAGCAGATGAATTTAGGGGACTTTTAAAAATACAAGAAAGGCCAAAATAAAACAAACCTGAAAAAAAGTTTCTAGAACAGGCCGAAAAGCTTCTTTCTCTTTGGCTTAGCGTCTATTGCCGCCACAACTGTTACTGCAGGTGTCATTGCAAGGGCTAGCAGAATCAGATCATCACCGTATAGATAAGGCCCTCCAAGGTACTCCCAAACCATAGCCAAGGTTACAAACATCGCCACATAGAGAATCCCAAGCATCAGCCCTTCCCTTACAGGGTCTCCCATTTTGCAGTTCTTGAAGTAGTACCTTACAGAAATCACATAGGCAGCCACCAGCATCACTGAAAGGAGCAGAACCGACAATATCATGTCTGCCTCAGGCCCAAGCCAGCCCACCCTCTGCTCGACTATGGATTGTGGAAGTAAAATCAGCAAAGGAACACCAAAGTACAAAAGCGCGGAAACGATTTCCTTGCGAACGTCCATAAATATTGATTGGATTTAATAGTTATTTGACTGTTACAAGTCTCCCTGCAGAGTTTATGGTTACCAGTCCTTAAACTTGCCCGTAAGCCGGTTTTCGGGGCGCAGGTTTATGATTTTCCCGTCCACCAAAATCTTCTCTGAAACGAAAAGGAACTTGCAGATTTTCTTCTGGACTTTCTTTGTGCCTGCGGGGGTTTCAATCTCAAACATATTTCTTGTTTCATCGACAAGCCGACCCTCAAGCCCGATAAGGTCTTTATTTGAGCTTTCCACTACCCGGACAGTTTTCCCTATGAACTCTCCCCTTAGAAAATCAATTATTTCTTCCTTTGCCATACTTGCCATACCCTTAAAAAAGAGATAAAGCAGTTAAACAAAACAATCCTGAAGCGAAATGATAAATCCCGCATAAGATGATTCAAACGCTAAAAAATTCGGGTTTGGCTGGTTTTATTCACTCTTCTGCTCGGCTTCTGCCGACACTTCCTCCTGCTTTGCCTCAGACTCGACCCCTTCTGTTTCCGCTTCCTTTGGTTTTTCCTCTGGTTTTGGCTTTAGCTGTTTTGCCCTAAGCTTTATGTTTGCCTCCTCTTCGACATTTACAATGTAGTTAGGCATATCGACGATTGTATTTCCAATGAGAATCCTCCTGTGCACAATGAACTGCCTTGCCTGCTTAAGTGTTGTTGCGATGCCCTTTTTCACGACAAGGGTCTGAAGCCGCCTTTCACAGACATCCTCAAGGTTCAGGTTCAAAACGTCATCAAGCGTGAAGCCCTCGCTTCCGATGCCAAGCCGGGTCAGTTTTGCCATAAGGACCTTTTCATCATTGATGTCGTGTGTTGCAAGAATGTTTCTTGCACGCCTCTTGAGGTTTTTAAAGTACTGGCTGAGCTTCCAGATTTCCCTTTTTCTCCTAAAGCCATACTCTTTCTTAAGCCCTGCCTCGTACTCTATTCTGGCCCTGTCGAACGGCTTAAGCGGCCTTCCAAATGAACTCCTTAGTTTCCTTGGGCTTCCCATATTACTTCTTACCTCCCGCCTTGCCTGGCGCTTCCTTCTTCTTTGAGACTCCTATCGCAGAGCCGCCCCTGAAGTGGGACTTTGTCCGCTGTCCTCTTACCGGCTGGCCCTGCTGGTGCCTTATTCCTCTCCAGCATCTAAGTTTTTTGACAAAATCAATGTCAATTTTCTTCTTGAAATCAAGGTTTGCCTCAACATAATGAGCATCCTCACCGGTTTCCCTTTCTTTTCTGTGGTTTAGCATCCAGACAGGCAAATCGTATTTTGAAGGGTTAAATATAATATCCTCAAGCTTTTCTATCTCTTTCTCCGTAAGATCGGCTACTTTCTTCCTGGAGTCTGCTCCAAGCTGAACCCTTATTGCGTGCGCATACGCTTTTCCGACGCCCTTAATGCCCCAGAGAGCCCTCTCTATGGGTAGGGCGGAATCAACGTCCTTTCTTGCAATTCGGATAATCTTCTTGGTTTCTGCCATAACAATCAATTGAAAAGTTTAAATTAAGGGAGCTTTGGAAAGAAGAGAGTCTAAAATGGCAATTAACCCGAAAGGGAGTGACTTTAGGCAAAAATTAATGCTTAGAAAAGCTTATATAGTATTAATCATTATCTATTAGTGGTAATATGATTAAAGAAACTGGCTCGGAAAATCTCTACAAGGATTCAAGCCTTGTCAGAGCGCTTAATCCCGTTAATGGATGGAAAGACTTGTATCGGGACCTGACTTACTATGACCTATTCCCCGAAAGCCTGCCTGGCGGGAAAACCACTCAAAAGGCGCTTAATGTCGCTGCGATTCCCGCTTCCTTTTATGCCCTAATGGGGACCCCTTTAATAAAGCCCTATGTTGTAGCGCATGAACTTACTCACGCAGCCACTAATATTGCAACCGGAGGCACAAACGAAGAGATAGTGATAGATAGTGCTCTTGGGGGCGACTTCCTTCGTGAGATTTTCCCACTGATTGAATCCAAAGACCTCTCCCAATTAGACATTGCGGGTTATGTAAATCCAGACACTTTTGGCCCCTGGCCTTCTGATGCGCTAGTTGCTATAGCCCCGAACGCCATATCCATGGCGCTGGGAGCTGAATTGCTTTATGAAGCTAAAAAAAGAAAGTCCCTCCCGCTCGCTATTGCCGGAAGCTCTTTAGTTGCGGTTCCTGTTTATCAGCTACGCATTTCATCGGTAGATGAAGAAGTTGTAAAAGCAACGGATATGTTTAAGGAACTTCCAGAAGGGGTCCCCGCCTTTAATGTAGGCGATTTCAGCGCAGCTGGCGGAGAACTGGTCTTTGAACCCTTGAATGCCCTAAGCCGTATTTTTGAAGAAAATGGAGCAGAAGCTGCAGAATTAGTTTACAGCCCGGAAATGTATCCTTATGTAATTGCTATGCTGGGTATTTCTTTCCTTGCAGGAATTGCTGTGGCGGGAACTACCTATGGCCTCGGTCGGGCCGCAGTGAATAAGCTAAGAAGGTGGAAAGGGGGACCTTCTGAAGATGCTCCCGAGCCCTCGCAAGGAACCAAAACCGCAAAAGCAGCCGACTATGCATCGGCTTAATCGGGGAAGGGCAAAAAGATATATTATTTAAACCCTAGTTAATCTATGGCAGATATGGACTTACCTAGCCAAATGGGTTATGACAGGGCGATTGTAGTATTCTCACCAGAAGGGAGGATTTACCAGGTAGAGTACGCTCTCCAGGCAGTAAAGCTTGGAAAGACCTGCGTTGGAGTGGTATTCAAGGATGGAATAGTCCTTGCCGCATATACCCCAGACACAAAACTCCAGCTGAAGGGAAAGGCGACAAAAGTTGCCGCAATCGACAAGCACATGGGCGCTACCGCCTGTGGGTTTACTGGAGACGCAAGGGCCCTAATTGACATCTTAAGGGTGCACGCGCAGATACACAAGATGACCTTCGGGGAGCCGATTGACGTTTTTGTCCTGGGAAAGAAAATCGCAGACAGGATGCAGCTCTACACTCAGTTTGCAGGAGCAAGGCCTTATGGGGTTGCAATTCTCCTGGGTGGCGTAAACGAAGAATCGATACTTTACGTAATAAACCCTTCAGGAACTCTTGACCGGTGGCTTGCAAAAGCCCTTGGAAGAGGGGAGGAAGATGCGCAGAAATACCTGGAAAGCAACTACAAAGACGATATGACTGAAGAACAGGCAAAAAAGCTCGTCGTTTCGTCAATCGAGGCCGGAGAGAAGAAATTCGGGCAATTCGACAAGAAATCGATCGAGATGATGGTTATCCGAAGGGGAGAGCCAATCCACTACTAAAGCCAAAAGAAGCAAAAGCCAATCCAAAATCGACCATTTTTATAAATTTTAAAAGTTTTAAAAATCTTCTCGCCGGCAAGGCCATTGCTTTTACGAAAGGGGGCTTATTTTGGCCTATGCCCGACTTTTGACCTTATCTCAGAAATTATGCTTTCCCGCCGCTCATTTAATCCCTTCATAAATTCGGGCTTGAAAAAGCCGGACCGGTCTGCAAGTTTGAATATGTCCTCTCCAATCTGAACGGAAACTTTAATGCGATTCATCGCCGACTCAGTTCTCCAATCAAGGGTTTCGCGGTGGTTGGTATTGATTAGCTCCAAGAGCTTTTCAAAAGAGTTCATTGCGCTATTTACCAGAATCTCCAAATCTTCCTCTTCGGGAGCTGTCCTGAACCCATCCTCATTATCTTTTGGAATTATGAGCTTGACTCTTAGCAGGTTCTCCTCGAAAGAAGCAAGATATCTCGAAAGGTCATTAAGAGACCTTTTCTTAAGCGCCCCTTCTTCCATCCGGATAATAAAGTCATCGATATTCTGCCTGAAAAGCCGTAATGCCGTCCTAAGGCCCGAAATCTCGCTTCTGAGCGATGCCTTATAAAGCTCTCCGATGATTATATCCTGCTTTACGGAAATAAGCCGTGTTGTTACCGCAGCCAGAAGCAGCCACCCGCAGACAACTTCAATAATGGCAAGTATCTTGAACAGCCCAAAAGGAAGAATGTCTCCATAGCCCGTGGTTGTGGCTGAGATGAAACTAAAGTAGATTGTATCCATCAGGTTATTCACCGAGCCACCATTTTGGTAGATAAGGCTGTTTTCGGGAGTCTGGCCATAGAAATAAATCAGGCCAAATGAAAATATTACGAAGAACCACAGTGCAAAAATTCTCGTAAACGTGAGCTTGTCAACCCAGGTTTGAAGCCGGCGGACGCGCCGCTCCATCCTCTGTTCGTCAACGATAACCTGCAGCTTGTTGGCATCGACAAGGTGCTTTATGAATTGTATGCCCTCTCGTCTGCCCTCTCCGGAATGAATCGCTTCCCTTATCAAAGTGGACTTGTCCACAAATTGGCGGAAAAAGCTTATCCAGAACGGGCTTATTATAAGGGAAAGGGCAATCAGCTGCAGGGTCAACTGGTAAGCGCTTGATGAAATAAGCCCCAGGCCAAGCCCCATTGCGATAAGCACAAAGCTGAACTCTCCAATCTGGGCCAGGTAAGAGCCGCCATAAAGACTGTTTCTCCAGGATTCCCCGCTCCACCTGAAGATAAAGGCATTCAGAATGCTGTTGACAAAGAAAAGGGCAAGCAGAAGCAGGCCAAGCTCAAAAGCGTGGGCGCTTAGGTATTCCAGGTCAACCATCATGCCAATTGAAATGAAAAAAAGCGCAATGAAAAGAACCTTAAATGGCTGAAGGTTTTGGGTAATCCATTTCATCTCCCTTACTGAGGAAATGGACATTCCTGCAATAAATGCGCCAAATGCTGCAGAGAGCTGAAATGACTCGCTCAGAACTGCAATTCCAAAGCACATGGCAAGAGCTGCCAAAACCTGAAGTTCAGGGTCCGATTCTATCCTTTTCCCAAATGGAAGCTTCAAAAATCCGTTCCTGACAATGCTCAGGACAAGAACAATTACAAATATCCCTCCGGCAAGGTTCAGCAGAAGCCCTGTTACGTTTGTCGCTTCACCCGACAGGGCTGACAAAATCATTATCATTGGAATTACTGCCAGGTCCTGCATTACAAGGATCCCAATCACATCCTGCCCAAGCTTTGTGCCAATCTCCTCTCTGGACTCAAGAATCTTGACGATTACTGCAGTGCTGCTCAGGCTTATCACAAAGCCCATCAAAACCATCTGCCCAAGAGGCCAGGAAAATATATGGCCTATAAGAAAAACCACGCCAAGACTGAGAATAATTTGGATGAGGGTTCCAAAAATCGCAAGCTTCCAGCGCTTCACGAGCGTCGAAAGGGAAATGCTTGCTCCTACAAAAAACAGCAGCAGCATAACGCCGAGGTTTCCCAGGCCGGAAATCATGCTCCCTTCAGAAATAAGCTTAAGCCCATATGGGCCAACCAGAACCCCGGCAAGCAGGTAGGCAATTACAGAGGGCTGGCGCATAAATCCCATTATAAGTCCAATTACGAGGGCAGCAAGCGTAATCATTACGAAACCAAAAAGGTAAGGGTCAGCATGGACCATAAAGAATATAGGCGAGAATTTATAATCCGACAGTGCCTGGAAAAAGGGATAAGAAATATCTATAGGTTATTTTATGGAAGGCATAAGAATAGGGCTTGAAGTCCATGTGCAGCTAGACACGCGCTCAAAATTATTCTGCTCCTGCGCAAACGAAAACGCAGAGCCAAACACAAATGTATGCGATGTGTGCCTCGGCTTTCCGGGAACCAAGCCGCGGCTAAACGAAAAAGCGATAGAGCAGGGCATAAAGATAGCACTTGCCCTCGGCTGCAACCTCAACAGGAGATTTCTGTTCTCGAGGAAAACTTACTTTTACCCGGACTTGTCCAAGGATTACCAGATTACCCAGCAGGAGGTAAAGCTTGCAAGAGGTGGGTCAGTTAAAATCAACAACAAAGAGATTCGGCTCCGGGGCATTCACCTCGAGGAAGACCCTGCAAGGATTGTAAGAAAAGATGACTGCTGCCTTCTTGATTACAACCGCTCCGGAACTCCCCTGGTCGAGATAGTGACCGAGCCGGACCTGTCAAGCCCCGCCGAAGCGCGGCTTTTCCTGCAAAAGCTCCAGCAGATTATTGAATACCTTTACGTAACTGACTTTAGAAAAGAGGGATGCATGAGGATGGACGCAAACATTTCCGTCACCCGATTTGAAAACGTTTTCGACCCATTCCTCGGAAGGATGGTCGAGCAGAAAAAAGATGGCGAAAGGGTTGAAATCAAAAATATCTCCGGCATAAAGGACGTCGAAAAGAGCCTGAGCTTTGAGATAATACGCCAGAAAAACGTGCAGGAAGTAAAGAGGGAAACCCGGCTCTGGAATGAGAAGACCAAGACCACCACAAGCGCCAGGGCAAAGGAAGAGGAGGAAGACTACGGATATATATTTGAGCCGGACCTGCCCATCATGGAAATTGATGACGAGCTTCTTAACAAGGTCCAGTCAAACCTCCCGGAGCTTCCTGACCTGAAGAAAAAGAGATACCTGAAAATGGGCACGATTTCTGAGGAGATTATTGACACAATTCTTACGGAGCCCGAAATGGCAAATTACTTCGAGTACCTTTGCGAAACCCACAGCGAAAAGCCAGCCGCGACAATACTTGCAAAATACGTGAAAAAGACCCTCAACTACCACAACATTTCGCTTAAGGACAGCGGAATCGAGATAAGGCACCTGAGGAGGCTTCTCGACCTGCTCCAGGATTACAAGATAATGGACGATGTTGCCGAGCTTGTCATCAGGGAGATGGTTTACGACGCCGTCAAAAAGCAGAAGGTAAGGGAGCCGGACCATGTTCTGCGAGACCTGAAGCTTGACAAGCCCCTGGAAGAAGAGCAGCTCGAAAAGTATGTCCGGGACGTCATACGGGGCAACGCAAAGGCGGTTCGGGACTACGAGAACGGGCATGAAGAGGCATTCAACTACCTCGTCGGGCAGGTGATGAAGAAATCCGGGCGTCATGCGTCACCGGGAAGGATAAGGGAGATGATTAAGGATATGATTTAGTCTAAAGCCAGACTAACACCATTAACGCCTAGAATATACTCTGCAAAAAAGAATTATGGAGAATGATTTTACGATTGCATTCTTACTTGGAATAATCGCCACATTTATTGCAGAAGCAGTTATAGTCCTCTTCAAGCGTGAATTTTATGATAAACGCTATCTAAAAAGAAAGTTCAAAAATATTATTGGTACTTATGTGCACGACAATGGAAAGGTACGAGTAGTACATTTAATCGGAAATGATTTTAAGGCAATAGGTCGGGAACGTAACGGGATTGAATGGGAAAGCCACCTGAGATATCTTGGAAATTCTGTTCTTACCGGATTTTATGACTGGAGACCTACTTCAAATTTGAACGCTTGGGGAGAACATACTTTGCACATACTGCCCAATGGAAATATAAGCGTCATTTGGGTTAACAAGGGTATAGATCACGAACAAAAAGGACGGCTTATTTGGAAAAAGGTGTCTTAAGCTGCCAATAGCTTCTCTTGCGCTTATCAGACCGCTGTTATTCCTGCGAAGCAGGAATAGGGTTCTTTTGGGGGTGTCGGCCCTTTTCTTTCCTAAAGAAAAGGTCTGACAGCGGAGGGAGGGAGTCGCACCCTCTTGGTCCGGTAACCGCTTTTGTTTCTGCGAAGCAGGAATCTGCTTTCTTTGGGTGAACCTCAGCCTTTCTTTTGCAAAGAAAGGGTAGGACTGCAGCCGGATGCATAGCTGTTCTGCCACCTCCGCGTAATTCTATTTGAATTTAAATCAATTAATGCCAGATCTACCGGTGAGCCCTGGAAAAATCATAAAGAAATCGTGCTAAAACTACCTTATTAAATTCAAGTTCGCTTTCTCCGCTTCCTCTACCAGCATCCCTTATCCTTGCAGGGATAACTCTTATCTCGCCAGGAGATGCTTCTATGTGAAATTCAGCAAAATACCTGACTGAATTGGGATAAGGGGTGTCTAGCTCAACAAAAACTCCTGGAGATACCTCAAACGCATTGCAGACCGCAAGGGAAAATTCCAGGTTGGTACTTCTTGGAGTTCTCTCAAGAACCTCCAAAACTGACCTTCTTTTGGAGCCTGAAGGATTTTTGCCCAGATTTGTAAGAATATACCCCTTAAGAAAGTGTTCCTGTGGATCATTAGGCGGAGTCAATATCTCACGGGACAGTTGATCAGCATAACAATATAGCAGATCATGAGCTTCTTTATACGGTTCTGAGGAGGCGCTAAATTCCAAGGAACCTGCATCCCGATACATTTGTGTTCCAGTTTTGCCACCACGAGTCTTCCTTGAGCGTATTTGTTCAACATTTCCAAGAAGAAGGGTTTCTGGCATCTCCAAGTAAACAGAAGTGTCTCTATACCGGCCTTTCTCGTCCAAACAAAGACCGATTGGAAACCTATCTGGAAGACCAGAATTAACGCTACTAAGTCCAGTGCCCATGAAAGTAAAAAGTAATTATTTAAAAAAAACAATAATCTATCTAGGAGAGTATTCTGGAAAATCCTGGGAAAGGCGCTCCATAACCACCTGAAGGTCTTTCTCCAGTTGAGGCGTTTTATATCCTACGGAACTTTGCTTGATGTAAATTCTGCGAGGATAATTCCTAAAATCACGGTCAGAACTAAGTATATAAGCCCCTCCATAAAGAAAGGCGATATCTTCAATATCCATATCGAGCATACGACGCTTTAGCCCAAAAATAGGCTCTTCTCTGACAACACTGGAAATCCTGTGCGCCGTAGCATTTTCGCCAACTGCAGCTATCAGCATCTGCGGTATATTCTCATCTGCAAAGATCAAGTAACTTGGCGGAAAATCCAAGACAGCAGAATAATCCGATCTGCCTGAACTTCCCCCGTTGCATCCTTCCAGTACTTTGAAAAAGAGCAACTCCCCACGATAGAGGTTAGAACCGGGAAGAGTTTTCCTGAAAGGCATAACTAGAGAAAGCAATGCTTTTTTTTAAGCTGGAAAAAAATACGATTGTCTGGCAAAAGCATTACAAAAAACGTACAAAGTTCCAGAAAAAGAAAATAGAGTATCCGTTCGCCCATCACCAATCATCGCCGAAATCGGCTCAATTTTTTGTTTTCGTCATCTAAATGTACTTGTTTTAATAGCAATACTTGAGAAACTTAAATTCCAAAAAACCTAAGGGTATGCATGGCAGAATTGGGTTATCTGGGCCCGGCTTACAGCCACGACTTCTGGGTTGAAAGAGACCCGGAACTGGTATAACTGATTGTAAGCGGAGCCAAAGACTATGAAGCTTCAAAACGGCTGAACGGGTCCAAAAGAATTAGTGCCCTTGAGAGAGCAATGAAAAATTACGAAGACGCGAACAAAAGGGCAGAAAAGCTTCATCCAGACATACACTGGAACTTCTACCCCCAGCTGGCCCGTCGTCTGGTTCCCGTCTACTCTGCGCTTGGAGAAATTTATTGCAAAAGCCCGGACCCAAAAGCAGCCCTAAAAGCGAATTTTTACTTCAGAAAGCACGAGCTTGCCCTGTCAGTATCAATGGGCATCATATAAGCCAAAAACAAACAGCAAACTGTGTCTAAGCAAGGGTTACGCCCATGCTCTTCACCGAGCCGACTCCCTCTACTTTCTCAAGGTTTGTCTCGATTTCGTCGGTGTTGCCTGCAGCCCCTTCCGCATCCTCGATGATAAAGGTCACCTCAAATGCGCTGAGCCCGAAGGCAATCGGCTTTTTTTCGATTTTTCCGGGATTAAGCTTTTTGAGCCCTTCCTCCACCAGGTCAACTGACTCAATGCTTTCCGGCATTATTTCGTAACAAAGAATTGCTTTTCCCATTTAGAAAGAAGGGCTAAATGTTAAATATGGCTCAGCAGGGGTCCGGCTGCAGCCCAAAGAGCGTATTTAAGCAAAAAAAGAGGAAAAACGCGGCACTTTCAAAACCTTATAAAATCTAGGTATTTTATGGACCTTAAGGAATATCTCGAAAACCCCAACCAGGGGGAAGTATTTGAAAAGATATGGAAGGAAGTTGACAGAATTCAGGGCAAATTCGGGCCCTTTATTACAGTTTCAAGAGACGAAGCGCTAAGCCACTGCGAGAAAATGGGCGCAAAGGAAAGCTTTCCAGGAGTCCCAATTTCCGTAAAGGACTGCCTCTGCACAAGCGGGATAAGGACGACCGCAGGGAGCAGGATACTTGAAACTTATGTCCCCCCATTTGACGCCCACGTGGTTGAAAAAATAAAGAACTTCGGTTACATCATAGGAAAGACCGCAATGGACGAGTTTGGCTTTGGCACTTTTTCCATGAACTGCGCTTTCGGCGTTCCCAAAAACCCGCTTGACCCCAGAAGAAGCTGCGGCGGCTCTTCGGGCGGCGCCGCATGCCTGACTGCAGCACTCCAGAACCTGCCACACGTTGCAATGGCAGAATCAACCGGCGGCTCCATATCCTGCCCCGCCTCTTTTTGCGGAGTGGTCGGAATAACACCCACATACGGAAGGGTTTCAAGATATGGAATGATAGACTACGCCTCTTCCCTCGACAAGGTCGGCATAATCGGCAAAAACTGCTTTGAGGCCGCATGGGGCCTATCGAAAATTGCCGGATTTGACGAAAGGGATTCCACCTCAATAAACCGAAAAGATGAGGATTATACGAGCTTTCTTGAAAAAGATCCCTCGAAAATGAGGGTGGGCGTTCCCAAAGAATATTTCGAGGGTGTCAATGAAGAGATTAAGCAGGAAATCTGGAGGCAGATAAAAAAGCTAGAGTCTGCCGGGATAAAGTACGAAGAGTTCTCCCTTGCTTCCACAAAGTATGCGCTTCCGTCATACTACATAATCGCGATGAGCGAGGCATCTACAAACCTTGCCAAGTTCTGCGGCATAAGGTACGGCTCAACCCTTGAGATTGAAGGAGGGTACAACGAGTTTTTCTCGAAAGTCCGCGGGAAGTACTTTGGGCTCGAGGCAAAAAGGAGGTGCATTCTTGGGACATTCTACAGGAAATCCGGCTACAGGGACAAGTATTACCTTAAAGCCCTGAAGGTCCGAGCACATTTGATAAAGGAATTCAAGTCTGCTTTCCAGAAGTTCGACTGCATCGTTACGCCCACAATGCCGATTGTCGCTCCCAAGTTCACAGACATCGCAGAGCTTACGCCTGCCCAGCACTACGCAATGGACATCCTGACTGTGGGGCCAAACCTTTGCGGAGTGCCTCACCTGTCCGTTCCTGTCGGCAGAAGCGAAGGAATGCCAATAGGGCTTCACATAATCGGCGACCATTTGCAGGAAGGAAAAGTTTTCCAGCTTGGAAGCTGCATAGAGAAGCTTAACTAGAAGCCAGACCTTAAAAATGTGCGGGAGAAGGGATTCGAATTCAAGGAAATCTTCTTCCCCGACCTTCAGGCATTATTCCGCGAAGCGAAATATTTGTTTTCTTTTTGGTCCTGGAGCTTTTTCTTTTTCAAAAGAAAAAGATTCACCCTCGCAGCGACTAACGCACAGGATTTCTTAAAAGAGCTTTTTCGGCAGTCATCGCCGTTTTTCGGCTCCAAACTTAATTTCTTAAGTCCTGCTCCTTTAACCATCATTCCGCCCCATTCCTTCATGGGATTTAAAGGCAGAAAAAGCGTTGGCCAGACTCGGACACTCCCGCAATATAATTTGGATTAAAATAAAGCATCGGCTCTGTCAGAAAATATCAAAACAAGACAAAACAAAAGCCCAAGAGCCATCCTTAAGGCGTGCGGGCTATACTGGCTCCGTCACCTCGGTATATCATTCCCAGAGTATCCACGCACTCCTTGATGCGGCACACAGGACCCAATCCCAGCGCCTCATTCCAGCCCGGCACACAAAATCCGCAATCGCCCCCCATTCTTACGTATCGGCTATCTCCAGACCCCAACCATGCCCCATCAGATGAAGCCCTGTAAGCAGGACAATCTTTGCAGCATCCGGCCAAGTCCAGAATCTCCCGACTGGAGCGTCCGGCTTCCAAAGCATTGACAACGTCTCCACAAGACAATCTCCCAACGGGGCACTCGGACAGCGCTCTCCTCTCAACAATAGCTTCTCCCATAGAGCCGTTTACCCCTCCAGATATTTAATCAAAATGCAAGAATGTAGCCGCAAGAATTATGAAAAAGTAGAAAGCATATTTAAAAGGGCAGAGTTAACCTACTGTCTTGAGCGCCAAAGAATCGTTTCATCGTACCTTTCAAAAATTCCTCATCGCTTACCTGAAAAAGGTGGCTATGGCACCGGCAGTCAGAACAGCCAAACCCCATAACAGGAGTGCCGTGTTTTGCCACAAGACCTGCTATTTCGCACTCCTCCTTTCGGGAGGACTCCCGAAAGTAAACCGCTCTTACATTTACGAAAGGCGAAACTGTCAGGTAATCTATGTGCCAGCGCAGAGTTTTCTCTTTTCTCAGGTGCCGCCTAGTCCGCTTTTCCAAATTGTTCATCGCAGAGCCGACATACAGGTAAATCCCTTTCCTGAAATGCAGTTCGCCTAAAGCCCCCACGGCAAGCGAGCAGTCTTTTTCAACTTCGAGGACAATAACATAAGCGCCCTTCATACACCTACGCTAAATTTATATTTTATATTATGGAACAGAAGGTTTTCAAGAGGAAGGTGATGCCTCTCTTTGCTACAACTCTCGTAGTGAGCACAATAGGCTCTCTCATAGGGCTGCTTTTCCTTTTGCCATACCTGTCAAACATCTGGGTGCTCCTTGGCCTGGGCCTGATGGGTTTTGTGGTAATGTACGCTATATACTCGACAAAAAGCCTGCCGCTTCTGTACTTCTTCAACATTCTGATGGGCGCACTTATGGCGCCAATTCTCGGGCTTGCTATATACATTGACCCGGGGCTGATACTCCAGGCATTCGCCATAACCACAGTTGTCTTTGCAGGGCTTGCCGGATACGCGTATTTTTCAAAGAAGGATTTCACGTTTCTTGGGGGGATGCTGTTTGTCCTCCTGATATTCGGAATTGTCGCATCCCTTGCGGTAACTTTCCTGGGGCTCACCGGGTACGGCCTTATTATCAGCGCGTTTTTCACGCTTCTTTTCGCGGGCTTTGTCCTCTACGATATGTCATCAATTTTGAAGAACTACCCAAACGAGGATTATGTCCCCGCAGTTGCCGCGCTTTACATCGACTTCATAAACCTGTTCATAAACATCCTGATGATCCTGATTAACCTTCGGGGGCAGGATTAGCGAAAAAACATATTATCTCTTGCCAACTGCTCTGTAGCATGATGGTTAAGTACTTTTTTAAATACCATTTATGAGAGTCAAATGCAAAATCTGCGACAAGACTATAGACACGAAATCCTCCTCTGAGTCAGGAATAAAACTGAACTTTGCAACAGACAATGAAGACATGTTCAATGCCGCAATGATGAGCAAAGAGCTTTTAGCCCTGGTAAATCACATTATGACCGAGCACCCCCAGCAGGCGATGGCACTTTATGCGGGGCTTGTATCAAAGCTCTATTCCATGTTTGAAATAGAGGAAAATGAAGATCCTGACATGTCTCTTTAGCCCCAATTAGCTGCAGGATTTATATTCAAGCGGGTATATAATATATGCTTTACTCCAAAAAGCTGAAATTCGAACGAAACCACATTGAAGAGCAGTTTAGAGCTAGAAAAGAACGCCTGTCCCAGCTAAAGGATAAGTTCCAGAAGCGTGCGGTAATGCTCCTTGCCCTTGCACTCCTCATTCTTGTGCCGATTGTCGCCTACAGGAATGGTTATCTTAATGTGCCTGAGATAATAATCAATATTGCCGACATTTTTTTCGTAACTGTAATATCCTTTCTTGCAGCCTCTCTTTTTGTCCGTCTGACTGTCGACAAGATTTTTCACCTGTTCGAGGGGGAGTTTGAAGTCGAGCAGAACATCATATTCACCAAACTCTACTCCAGTTTTATTTATATGGTTGCCCTAGGGATCATACTCTGGCGACTTGGGGTTTCCCAGGAAAATATCGCGATATACCTCGGTTTCGTAACAACAGGCGTCGCCTTTGCAATCAGGGAAATAATACTTTCCTTTTTCATATGGCTGATAGTACTGCAGAAAAAGCCCTTCCGGATAGGGGATGTTATAAAGATGGGCGAGGATGTTGGAATGGTCACCAAAATCGGAACTTTCTTCATCACCATCGAGTCGGTTTCAGACCCCAAGGAAACCGTAAAGATACCCAACAAGCAAATCCTGGAAAAGAACGTCCTAAACATGGGGCGCGACAGAATGTACCAGGAGATAAAGCTTGAAATCTCGAGGGTACCTAAAGACATAGATGCAAGAATAAAGAAGATAAAATCCTTCGTAAATTCCGGTCTTAAAGACGGAGAAAGCGCGAATGTCCAGATTGACGCCGACGGCCCTCACTGGTACCTGAAGATAAAGCTGATAATCCATCCCGAAAACGAATCCGAAAAGTCAGATATACTCAAGGCCACATATTTCCTTACAAAAGACATTCTTAAAAAAGCAGACTAGCCAAAACCATAAACACAAAATTGCACCCTAATCCAGTTGCTTTGTCTTCATCTTTTTCAAGTTTCCCTTAAGAAAATTGCTTACTGCAGATTTGGCTGTGGCTCCCCTCGAGGAGTATATTTCAACAAGCCCCTGCTCTTTTAGAAGGTGAAACGGAGGTACGCACATCCGGGAAACGATGAGAACATCCGGCTTTTCCTTTAGAATCATCTTCGCGGCTTTTATGCACTTTTTCTCCTTAAGCCCAAGCGCAGGATTCTTTCGCACATAATGCCTATCTATTTTACCTCCATCACGGTCGACATCCACAAAAAGTATGCATGGCGCTTCGGCAATATCCGGGTATATTTTGGACTCAAGGCCGACGCAAGAGCTTACGGGAATTGCAATCCTGCTTTTGCCTTCATTGTCTGGCTCTATATGGACTGTCACTGAAGCGATTTCGCCCAATTTCTCCTTAATCTTCATTTCTACAGTTTCAGCTATCTCATGGGCTTTATATACGCTTGCCAACTTTTTAACCCTGATGCTAAGCTCGCAAAACACGAAGGGCCCGCTCTTTCTCATGCGAAGGTGATTGTAAGACGACACGCCCCCGACAGACATAACCGCCTCGCCGATCTTTGACGCAAATGCCTTGCTGGGGGACACGTCCATCAGCACCAAAACCGAATCCTTAACAGATGCCATGCCCACCCTGAGAATAAGAAGCGAAATTCCAATTACCACAAGCCCCTCAACATAAGGAACCTTAAGGTAGCTTGTAAGGACCGCGATAAAAACAACAATGCCCGAAAGGATGTCCGTTAGGCGCTCCCTTGAGGCAACTGTAAGAAGTGGAGAGGAAGTTTCTTCTCCCACCCGAGCCAGATATCGGGAGAGAAAAAAAGAGGCCAGGATATTTACTGCCGCAACAGCAAGGCCCAAAAGGGGATAGCTAATGTCCGCTGCAGAAAAGAGGCGGGAGTACCCCTCCAGGAGCAACCTTAATGCCGCATAAAGGATGATAAAGGACATGAAAAGCGTTGCAAGCGTTTCGGCGCGGTAATACCCGTAATGGAATCTTTTGTCCGGCTTTCTCTGGGCGATTTTAAGGCCAAGCCAGCCCGCAAGCATCCCCAGGGTGTCGACAAAGCTGTCAAGCGCGCTTGAAAGAAGGGCTATACTTCCGGACAAAAGCCCCGCCGCCGCCTTCAAAACAATAAGCACTATCGAAACTGCCGCAGAAACCTGTACCGCCCGCTCCCCCTTCCTTAGAACCTTTTGTTTTCTGTCCGGCTCCATAAATTTAGCTACAATCAATACTAGTGGGAGGTTATCTCAGAAATCTGCCTTTCTTTTTCTTTTCCGGATTCAGCTTTTTGTAACCAAGCCACAGCAGAACTGCCAGGGCAATTCCGGTCATCAAAAACTTAATCATGTCTGTTGCAAGCCCCCAGTACTTGACTATCCCGTAGAGAATTACCAGAAGGCCGCCGCCCATTATCCCTGCTCCAACGTTTTCAAGCTTCAGGACGGCTCCTCCAAGGACAAGAACAATTATGCCTAAAAAGGCGGAAGCGACAAAAAAGTTCCTCCGGTAAATTTCATTTGCCGCCTCGAAATCTTTTGAGCAGTAATAGTCGACTTCGCAGTACCCGCTCCTTTCGGGTGCAACTGTGCATGAAAGGCGAACCTCGGTCTGGTTGTCCGAAGGCATGCGCGTACAGACATACTGCTCCTGAAGGGTGGGAATCTGCAGAGCCGTGTAATTCATCCACTTCCCTCCATACTCCTGGCACTGGCTTTCCGACTCTATTGCAAAGCCCAAAATTCCCTGCGTGCAGAAGTCGGAATACTCCGGGGCGGGATAAAAAGAGCCAATCCCATAAGAGACAAAAAACACCATCAGAATGGCGATTCCTGCGGTAAGAATATTCTGCCTGACGCTAAATGCCATAATATAATCTTTTTATACAAAACGCCCGTCAAAGATACTGCTGTCAAAATTCGGCCCCTTTTTCTTGGAGACTTTAAGGACTTCAGGAGACCCTTCAATATAGACTTCAGGATTATTTTCGGTGCGGACCCCAAGCGCAAGGTAAATTGAGGCATTGCCTGACAGCATACGTCCGGCAACGCATGTAAACGGGCTGGGGCAGTAAACTTTGCTGCCAAACTCGAACCTAATCCCCCTTCCCGAAGTTGGGCAAAGAGTTGCTTAGTCCACCCCAGTCACTTCAAGTGGTTGTCTAAAGCCCTTCCAGCCGCTATCCCACGGGTCAAAAATTCCTTTTGAAGGAAGAAAATAAACGTGGTATTTGTTTCCAGTCATCTGAGCATTCAGTTCCCCAGCAAGTTCCCTCGCCACACCATAATCTATTTCCGCCAACTCCAACGGCTGCCTTAGCCCAACCCATTCAAGATAGCCCGGCTTTAAGTCCACCGGCTTAAGCTCTGCGCGCATACTCGAACACCCGGGAAGCCCTTTTTAGCGGGTGATTCCTCCCCTTACAATTTCATATAATTCCCGCGCCTCAGGGTTGTTTTCAAAATGCACTCTTACTGGCTCAAGTATCTTTGCTAAGTCCCTTGAAACCGCAGTTTTAAGGTCCATGGGGTGGACTAATCCCTCCCTGAAGGCGTTTTCAAGCTCGCTGTAGCTTGAGTACTCTGTGTTTCCGCCAAACTTTTCCGGCCTCTCAATCAGCAGGGTTTTCTGCTTCCTGAATATTATGTAGCGCGAAAGCTCAAGGACAGGGTTTCCCTCGACAACTTTTGTAAGGCAGTAGGCATTTTTCAGCTTCTTTGCAATGTCTTCAGGCGAATCATGGACATATATGCAGGTTTCTGGCTTTGACTTGCTCATCTTCGCGTCAATCTCCTTATTTTCCTCCTCGCCTTCGCCGTAATTCATCTTGGCTGCTCCCTGAAGACCCATAAGAAGGTGGTGGTGGGCGCAAACCGGCTTATTGTAGCCAAGCTTCGGGGCGATTTCCCTTGCAAGGATGTTGACTTTTCTTTGGTCTATTCCAAGCTGGCAGATGTCGACTTCAAGCTCGAAAATGTCAGATGCCTGCATCGCGGGGTAGAAAAGCTGGGAAACATACTGCATTTCACCCTCGCTTCTCCCCATTATCGTCGAACAGCGCACCATCCTGCTCACAGTGGTAAGCTTTGCGATTTCCAGGACGCGCTTCCAGTAGTCGGGGTTTTTGACCATTTCAGACGCCCATACGACCTCGACCTTGCTCGTGTCGACTCCGCAGGCCTTCCAGACCTCGATAAGGTACTTTCCCGCCTTCTGTATCCTTTCAAGGTCGCCGCCCATCTTGTTGTTAAGCATTGCGTGCCAGTCAGCCAGAAGAAGCTTGAACCGGCAGTTCGCATCAAGAAGGTCCTGAATCTTTATCGCCCGGAGAACTCCTGTCCCAAGGTGGGCTACTCCGCTAGGCTCAAAGCCGTCATAGACAATGGGCCGCTCCTTTATCTTCAGAAGCTCCAAAAGCTCATCCTCAGTTATAATTTCCTCTATAGGGTCAAGTTTTACCAGATCCATCCTCTGCATGGCGTCCATAATCAAATGAGTTTAAAGTAGATATTTGGTTTTGCAATTTTCATGGGCTTGCGTTCAGGTAAATTGGGTCTGAGGGCTTTAATTTATTACGGGTGGCATAATCAATCAAACTATACACCAAGCCCAATCCGCATCTAAAATTAAAGGGCTTTGTTTCCCAGGCAAGTTCCTTGCCAAAATGGCCAAAGGGCTTCAATACGCTCATAACCGGCTTTTCAGGCAGTTTGAATGAATTTTTCAGGAAACCCGGCAAACCTTCCTTAAGCTCACCACTGCCTGAAGGTACTTTAATCCAGGCAAAAGGAGAATTCTCCTTATATACCATCATACCATTTCCAAACGGGCTGTTGGGGCCGGCGTCAAGCAACTGAACCTTGTAAGTTCCTTCCATAAAACTACTGAAAAATAAATAAAATTCTAGATAACCTAGAAAACGCTAAATAAGACCCCTCCTTTGTTCTCGTAGCAGAGAAAAGAGCGATGCGTGTTTCTGTCAAGCTTTATGAAGATGGGAATATTGAATTCCATTGCCGCCTTGTTGAAAGCACGCATAAACATCTTGAAGTCCCCTTCACGGTACTTGAACCTGCCCATAAGTCCCTTGGGGTCACCTATGGGCATTGCCTGCTCGCCTTCGCCAAAAGAGCGGAATTCGGAATAAAGCCGCTTAAGCTCATTTCTTGAGATGCCCGCATCAGTTACAGAATCCTTTATTGCGGTGGGCCTTGTTTCAGGGCTGTCCATAAATAGCTATTATTTATAAGTTATTTTTCAGGAAGCCCAGAAAAAGTCAAAAGATGGGCTTTTGGAAATCATTCCCTCTGTTTTGCAGCTTCGTAGCAGAAAAGGGTTGCCGCCACCGCGACATTGAAGGACAGGTCAGCGCCCTTCATTGGAATCGTGAGCATATAGTCCACCCTGTTCATCAGCCCCGGCCTTATCCCCTGGCCTTCCGAGCCGAAAATCAGGCCAAGCGGAAAATTCAAGCGGGCTTTGGCAGGGTTCACTCCCCCCTCTACGACTGTTGCGCCAATCCAGTAGCCCTCCCGTTTAGCGCGGATAATCGCATTGCTGAGGTTTGAAACCTGGCAAATGGGCATGTGGCTTTCGCCGCCGCTAGCGACCCGGAGAACCGTCTCATTTACGTCAACGGATTCTCTTCTGGGAAGGACAAGGCAAAAGCCGCCCAGGCACGCCAAGCTCCTGATAATCGAGCCAAGGTTCTGCGGGTCAGTGACCCCGTCAAGAAAAACCAGTATCGGCTTTATTTCGTCAGGCGCGGAGACTATGTCCTCATAATCGTTGTAAACAAAGTCCTCGACCTCTGCAATCACACCCTGGGTGTTAAGCCCCCTCGACATGCGGTAGAACTTGTCCCTCGGTATTTTGTTAAGGCGAAAGCCGATTTCATGGGCAATCCTTGAGAGCTCCTCGATATGGGTTCCTCCCTCAACATAGATTGCCCTTATGCTTTCGGGGTCAACCCTCATTCTTTCGATTACCGGCCGCTTTCCGTAGAGGTTCATAACTAAATCAATAGATAACTAATCACAAAGCAGAATATCAACGACAGGTAATATTTCATATTACCGGGGGATATATCCCAAAATGGAAAGATTAGGTATGGCCGCAGATAACGCCGGAAAAACAGAAATCACGGAAACCTACGGCGAGAATTCCTTTGGGCTTAATGCAATGAGCGCATATCTGCCAACCCCCGCTTTTACCGCGCTCAAAAACACCCTGGACCGGGGAGACCCTTTCCCTGAAGAGCTGCTGGGTGACGTCGCTGAAGGCATGAAAAACTGGGCGATTTCAAAAGGCGCAACGCATTTCACCCACTGGTTCCAGCCGATGACGGGACTCACTGCAGAAAAACACGAGGCATTTTTGGAGCCCCTTTCGGACGGAAGGGCAATAATGAAATTTTCGGCCAAAAACCTCGTTTCCGGGGAGCCGGATGCTTCAAGCTTTCCCTCAGGCGGACTTCGCGCAACATTCGAGGCAAGAGGCCACACAACCTGGGACCCGACAAGCCCGGCATTCATAAAGTACATCGGCGAGAGCCCGACACTTTGCATTCCTTCCGCGTTCTACTCTTACAACGGGGATGCGCTTGACAAGAAAACCCCTCTTCTAAGGTCTGCCGAAGCGCTTTCCAAGTCCACGAGGCGGCTTCTGAAGCTATTCGGCGAAGAACTTCCAGACAAGAAAGCCGTCCCGATGGTGGGAATAGAGCAGGAGTATTTTCTAATCGACAGGGACTTTTACCTGGAAAGGCCGGACATCATACTGACGGGGAGGTCTCTTTTTGGAAGAATCGGCTCAAAGCACCAGCAGATGGAAGACCATTATTTCGGAAGCATAAGGAAAAGAGTCATTTGCTTCATGGAGGAAGTTGACAAGGAGTGCTGGAAGCTTGGCATACCCGCAAAGATGAGGCACAATGAAGTCGCCCCCGCCCAGTTCGAGATAGTGCCCCTCTATGAGGAGCAAAACCTTGCGGTGGACCACAACATGCTGATCATGCAGATACTGAAAGAAACCGCAGAAAAGCACGGCCTTGTATGCCTGCTTCACGAAAAGCCATTCAAGGGAGTAAACGGCTCCGGAAAACACAACAACTGGAGCTTGTTTGGCCCTGACGGAAAAAACCTGCTTGACCCGGGGCACAACCCGCAGGAAAACGCAAAATTCCTCACAGCCATTTGCGCGGTCATTATGGCTGTTGACAAGCACGCAGACCTTCTTCGCGCGTCAGTTGCTTCAAGCGGAAACGACCACCGGCTCGGCGCAAATGAAGCGCCTCCAGCAATAATCTCCATCTCGCTTGGCGACGAGCTTACGGAGATAATTTCTCGGATTGAAAGCGGCAGAAATGGCACCGGAAAGCCAAAGGAAATGCTGAAAATCGGTGTAAGCTCAATTCCACCGATACCAAAAGACACGACAGACAGAAACAGGACTTCTCCATTTGCTTTTACCGGAAACAAATTCGAGTTTCGGGCAGTTGGCTCAAGCCAGTCATGCGCGGGAGCAAACACGGTCCTCAATACAATTATCGCAGAAGCGCTGGACGAAATATGCAGCCAAGCCGAAGCCCTTACCAAAAAAGGGGAAATCTTCAATCAGGCGCTTCAGAAAGTGCTGCTTGAAACAATACGAAAGCACAAGAGGATAATCTTCAACGGCGACAACTACAGCCCCGAGTGGCAGGAAGAGGCAAAAAGAAGGGGGCTTTTAAACATCAGGGCAACTCCCGAAGCCCTTGAATACCTCAGGTCCGAAAAAGCCCAAAAGCTTTTTGAAAAGTACGGGGTCTACTCAAAAAGGGAGCTTGAGTCAAGGTACCACATACTCTGGGAGATGTATGAAAAAACAATCGACCTCGAGGGAAAGTGCATGCTCGACCTTGCAAAAACAATGATTCTGCCTGCCGCCCTTCGCCACCAGAGAAATCTTTGCAGAGAGGTCTTGCTCCTAAAAGAAGCAAACAAAAACGCCAAAAGCATATCCGGAATGGAAAAGAGACTGAACAGGGTTTCAAACCTCATATCAAAGGCCATGCATGAATCGGAAAACCTTGAAAGAATTATCGAAGCAGGAAAGACCAGCGAAGTGCTGAACGTAATGGCAAACCTTCGGGAAGCAATCGACGGGCTTGAAGGAGAAGTCGAGGACAAGCTTTGGCCTGTGCCCAAGTTCAGGGAGATGCTGTTTGTGTATTAAGTTAACCGCTTATTTCGTTAATACTCATAAAAGACGAGGCAAAGGAGAATAAAGTTCGTTAAACAGTTGTTAGTTTCAATCGGGAGAAAGGGCTAAAAAATAGAAGGGGGCGTTTACATCAAAATGACCAAATTTCTCCTTTATATAACCAATCTGGCACTTCATAAGATCTGGTTCTAGGATTATTTGCAAGAATTAATCTCAAAGTTCTTATTGCATTATATGCTTCAATAACTAACTCTCTTTGTTCTTTGAAATATTTTTGGTCAAAAACATCTTCATCAACTTTATGAGCAGGATGTTGACGCATAGTTCTAATATTTCTTATTGTTTTTATCATTTCTTCCTTAGGTTTTGGATCAGGAAATTTGACTACTTTATCTAACCAGTCTTTCAGTAGAGTAATCGTTGCTTTTTGTCTAACAATAATCTTACCATCTGTTCTAATTTCTTCAGATTCTAACTCAATATCATCCTTAAAAAAATCTTTATTGATATTGTCAGAAATCATTTTATCTAACAAATGAATAAATGAATTAAATTCTTTAAGTGTTGGTCGGATTAAAAATGCAAAATCTCTAGGTTTATTATTTTTGAAATCTTCCTTAAATAAAGTTGGTCTATTCATTAATTTAGAAAACTCATTAATCGTTTTTAGTTCTTCAATAAATGCTTCAAAAATTGAAACTTTTTCAGGCCAATGTCCCATAGAACTTCGGGCATAATCCGGGTGTAAAAAATAATCTCCACTCAAAAGTTTAGCATGCCATATTTTTTGATGTTCATCAGATAAATTAGCCAGATATCTATAAAATACTGCAACTGCTCTATTAAACTTTTCTTTTTCATAACAAAAACCAAACGTCTGAAGTAAAATTTTATCGGAGGATTTTACTTCTGTAGATTTATAGTAATCATCAGAGATGTTAATTTGCCCACCAACATCATCAGTAGAATATGAAAACCTAGGATCATTTCTATATATTTCTAGAACACTTAAATCAAACACCGCAAAGTTTAGTGTTGCTTCACCTAATGCAATCAATCTCGTAAATGGTTTATCTTTATATTTTCCATAAGGTATTTTTGTTTTGAGATATTTTTTTGTTGGATATGCACATGAATTATTAAGTCCCATTGAATCAATTTTTTTTAATTGAGTATCTACATTATCACAATCAAATGCTTTAATATGAAAATTCGGATGCCCATCACCAAAATTTATTTCAATTTTTTCATCCTTAACTAATTCAATTATCTTTTGTATTTCATTTTCCAAATTATAAAGAGCATAACCATTGAATTCTTCTGAACCAAGATATTTATCTGTTATCTCTTTCAATATTTCATCTTTTTCCATTATAAATTTAATAATGCTTACTTCTATATAAATATAATTGCAAACGCCTCTAGATTCTTGTTCTTGATGTATAGCATTCGCTCATTTGATAGAACGCCCTTTCTCCCGACTCTGCGGACGCAGGTTTCCAGAACTTCGTAACTGGAAACGAAACTAACAGGAATTTAGCGGCTCGCTAACGCTCGACCCAACTTTCTGCCCTTCCTAAACATCCTCTCGGCAGGGCAGCCAAGTTCTCTCTGCCTGCAGAACCTGCAGGCAAGTTTTCCCCGGACAAAGCCGTTCCCAGCAGAAGTAAGAACTGCCAGCAGGACAACAGAAGCCAGCACCGCCCAGCTGAAACTGAATATTAAAAGCCCGAGGCCTGCAATTAACGGAACGAGTGACGCGAGAAGCTCAGGAATTAGGTCCTTCGGGGAAATTTCCCTTTTGGCGAATTTGCCGGGGCTTCCCTTTTTGAAAAACAATGCGGCGAGTTTTCCCTTCCCAAAGGCGCAGGTTTTGCCATAGTAGTGGCAGCTCACGCAACTGTTTTTCATCACCCGGAATTCAAGGGCAAGGGCATAAAGGAGGTAAAGCCCAAGCCACAGGGCACCAAACTGGTAGAGAATGTATCCGCCCAGAAAGTAAATCGAAAGTGTCAGCAAATTGGAAAGCGCCAAAGTCCGGCAGGGATAATTTTCAAAGGGCTTTTGCTCCACCATAATCTAGTTTAATACTTCCAATAGTAAGTTATGGATGAAATATATCCAATTGTCCCTCAGGATCCGCCGCCCCAAAGCCCACCCCCGGAGGAAAACCAGAAAAACTATTCCACAAGCCGGAAGAAATACCTTCTGGCCGTGATTGGAATCATCATCGTAATTGTTTCGATTGCATTTCTAAGCAGCTACCTATTTGGAGGAAGTGGTGAAAATCTTGATGACAATAAAGACATCCCCCAGGAGAATAGTGAAAAAACGGAAAAACTGCAGAGCGTCAAAAATAACGGGGTCTGTGAATCCGGAGAAAACTGCCTTGACGACAGGGAAGACTGCACCTGCCGGCAGGGAGAGTACTGCTCGCTTGAGAAAAAATCCTGCGTATCTCCAATCTGCGGAAACGGAGAATGCGAATATTTTGAAGACCCAAACAACTGCAACAAGGACTGCGGGTGCTGGCAAGGCCAGGTTTACGACAGCGCTGCTGACTCCTGCGTAGAGAAGGCATTCACCCTTTCGGAAATGCGGATTGGCGAAGTCCTAGATGCCCACTACTCCGCAAAAGGCATGGCCCTCTCAAACTTCACGATAACGAACACAACAGTAACCTACCAAAACGAAGTCGGCATTGAAGTATTCGTATCCCTGAAAAGCCAAGAGGGGGTTGAGCCAGCAATCGTGCTTGAAAACGGAACAGTTGTTGAAAGCACAAATTAATCTGCAAGTTAACAAGAGGGAGGTTTGAAAAAGCGGCTTGAGTCTTCAAAGCGAAGACCAGAGGCCTATTGAGGATATTCCGGGTAAATAGGTTGGCTTTGTGCAGGCGCTTCAGGAGGAATCTCAGAAGTTTTGGAGGCTCGCCTCTTAAGGTAAACTGCAATTAAAATGAGAATGGCTAAGGCAAAAACAATGCCCAGGATAAGGCCATAATCCATTCCTTCCGAACCAGGCGACTCTGTATCTCCTGATTCCTCCGGATCCTGTGGCCTATCTACCCGGCAGTCCCCAGGGCAAGTTGACTCATCTTCTTTCGGGCTGCAAATACCATCCCCACAATACGGGCAATCCTCGTCGGATCCCTCTTCGCAATCAGGGTCGCATCTGCCGTCCGCTACAAGGTCACATATTCCGTCACTGGCGCCTGTAGGGCAGTCTTCAGGACAGTTGAAACAGTTCTCATTCAAAAGGGACTCGCAGTCCCCATTCTGATTGCAAATAACGCTGATACTTCCCGAATCCGAATAAATATATTCGTCCCCGACAATGACAGTTGCAGGAGAAAGCAGCACCTCCCCGGGAGAGGTAAGGTTTACACGGTAATAGACTGTTTCATTCTGCATAGGGCCAACCGTAACATTCCATTCAAAATAAGGCAGCCTAAACCCAATAATTCCAGGAGTGCCTACATAAGACACTGGCGTGGGCTCAATAACAGTATAGTCACCCACGTTTTCCTGAATGGTTGCTTCTATAACAGAAGCCCCTAAATTTTCCACGGTCAGGTTTATCTGAATCACAGAGCCAATCCGGGCTTCGCCAGGAAAGTCTCGGTAGACATGAACACTTTCAGCAAAAGAAATGGGGGCCAGGATAAGGCAAAAAACCAGGGCGCAAAAGACCCTTACCTTGAAAGCATCTTTGCAATGCATAATATTAGCTTATCTTTAACTAATATCCTCAGCACCCATAAACATTGCCCCTTGAAGGGCATGTGAACATCCCGGCATCATTGCCGCAGGTGTTGGAGATATAGCTGCAGTGAAGGTATCCGCCCGGAACAGACCCCAGCCTAACAGGACTGGGGCGATTATTAACCGTGTCTGCAAGAGTATATTTCGTGTCGCCAGGAAATTTCACCAGGTTGTATGCATGGTCATCTGAAGAAATTGAATATGCCTCTGAAGTCGTGTAGCCCACGCTTCTCAAAAGCGTGGTGAGCATCAGGGAATACCCGCTGCACATCCATGTTCCGCCGCTAAACATGACCGAAGCAGGCGCCTCTATATGGAGCATGTATCCCCTTGTCCATTTGGCGCCAGGGCCCATCCCATATATTGCGTAAAGGCCATAGCATTTCTTCAGTGTGTCGTCAGTTTCTGTCGAGGAAAGCCCTGAATTCTGGACTGCATTGGAACAATACTTCATGCAGCTTCCATGCCCTCCGCTATCAGTGCATTTTGAATTGCAGCAATTTATGATTTCCTCTGCAATGGGCTTGACCACGCTGGACTGGCAGACTTCAACATAATCGCAGCCATAGCACCGCTGAGACTGCGGCGCTGGCGTTGTCATGCCAGAATATATTTTGCATTCGCAGGCGCGGCCCACATTACTGAAAAAATTCCGTGAGCCATAATGCTCCCAATGGCCCTGGCCATAGCACTTTGAAATAGAACTCGAGCAGATTTCGGATTTTGAGCATTTAGAACCGTTCCATTCGGCTCCAGCAGGGCAGCAGCGCTTCTTATCCCCGCAAGACAGGCCGGGCTGGCACTGCCCTGTGCAAACGCACAGGCCCCCTTCCGGAACATCGCTTGTATTCTGGCAGACCTGCGGGCCTGAAGCGGAACATTGCTCAGAGCAGCAGGTACGCCCGCCGGCATGCTTTAGCTTTGTTCCAGGGCAGTCCTTTTCCTCGTCGCAGACAAAGCCATTTTGCTCTATGCAGGAACAGTCGGGGTCTCCCGAAGGGCAGTTCGGGTAACATAGCCTGTCAGAGCCGCACCCACCAACGCCGGAATCGCCTCCGCTTTCCTTCGGGTCATATATGCAAGTCTCCCTGAAGACAGCCGCGCCAAGCACGTTAAGAACGCTAAGCCCATCGCCAATGCCGCCCGCTTCAAGAACGGTCTGGTTAGTCGGCCTTCCTTCACAGCCGCAGACACAACTCGGCAACTGCTCAAGAGGATAGCCCAGCTCAATCAGGAGGGAGTTTATTAAGTCAAGCCCCATCTGGCCATAAACCCCATTTACAAGACCAGAATCGGTGACAAGCAAAATTTTGCCTCCGGAATCCGCATATTCGATAAGCCGCTTTTCCTCATTAACGCTCCACCGGTAATGCTGGCTGCAGTTCCTCGAAGAAAGCTCGCAAAATCCAGGTGTGACTAGCCAGACCTGGTCATACGCTGAAAAGTCAACAGCGGCTTCATGGAGCACAGAGTCTACGCTATACCCTTCAGAGATTACCTGATCTATTACCTGAGACGCCTGGGTCAGGGCAGGGTCAACTGAATCATCATCATAAAGGATGAGAATTGAATTTCCGCCAAGGTATCCGGCAATGTTAGAGAAGAGCTGAAGTGAGTCTTCATCTGGAGAAAGCCATGGCTCGGTATCGGCAAGGACAACCGAGTGATCCTTGGAAATAACTATGGGCTGGTGACCGTTATAGTCGCAGTAAACCGGGGTATCAAACTCCCCGAGCCCGCAGATGCAGCCAGACCGCTCACCTTTCAAAAGTACTGACACCCCACAGGAAGTCCTTACTGCTTCCACGGAATAGTCCCTGTAGCTTATGTCGCCTCGCATTTTGTCGATGAGGGAGAGGATTTTCTTCTCTGTTATTATCGTCGAAATCTCAAGGGGGCAGTCAAGCTCGCTGCAGGAGCTTTTCCCGGATATATTTACGCACAAAAGCTGCCCGTATGTCCTCCCGGAATCAATTTCAATAGAGCCATTATGTGAAGCATAAAACTCTGTTACAATGGTCGAGAACTTCATTTCCCGGTTCATCGCCTCGCCCTCCTTCATCGAGCAAAGCCGGTTTATGTCAGAAGCAAGGTTTCCAGAGGTCTCAACTGAGGCCTGTGTGTGGCTTTGAAGATTGATGCTCGCAAAAAGGTTTAAGAACAGAAACATGGAAAGGATTGTAACGATAATTCCTCCGACAAGCCAAATCCAGGTGTCCATGCCCTTCAAATGAGCCATAAAAGTATAGCTAACTAATCTATAAGAGAAAAGCCAAATAGATTCTATATTGCTATATTTATGGGTTTCCTCTCATCGGTACTCTGCATGTTCAACTCTGAAGGCGCCTTCAGGAGGAGAATAAGTAGACTTCGGAAAAAATGGGACCGCCTCCGGGAAAAAGTCGACAAGAAAGGGTATGCCTCAAAGAAAGACCTTCTACAGAAACTCGACGTGGCCGAGCAGAAAATCAGGACCCTTGAAGAAGAGGAAGGGATGAACCGCTGGGCAAAAAAAGACATGGCAGCAAAGGTCGAAATAGAGCTTGAGAAAATTGTCGAGGAGATAAAGACTGAAGAAGCTAAAGTCAAGGAAAATGAGGGTGTCGAAAAACTTGAGGGGAAGCTTAAGGAGTATGAGAAGTGAGATAGTTTTACCTTTGATTGTACTGTTCATAACCCTGACCTTAATAGCCCCGACAGCGCACTGTGAAGACGACTCTGAAGGGTTTCACTGTGAAGGAGATTGTAACTATTGCGACAGTCTTAGCAGGACGTTTGACTGCACACCCTTCGATGACCAATGTACTGATGGAAACCCAACCTATTCTGAAGCCAAAGAGGTCTGGTACTCTAGTGGGACGGAAAGCCAGCTGATCTCCTATGACCCAAAAAACTACCTTGAGACAATGAGTAAGTTCACGGACTATAAAACCAAACTCTATTTCTATTACTGTGAGGACGGGTGCGACAATTTATGCAAAATAGCAGCAATGACTGAGGGAAGTTCCTCAGTAAAAGACTGCCAGCCATGGCAAACGTGCATAGACGACAATGCAAATAAAAAAGTAACCTGCACGGATAGATGCGGCTACAGTTCTAGCCTGGACCACTTCCCCAGCGGCGATCCAGAGGGTCACTACTACCATGACGGCTCCTTTCTCACCCGCTACTTCACCGGCTGCCCCGGCGGAGAAGACGGCTCAACAGGCTGCCTGTGTGAGGACGAACTTTGCAAGGGCTGGTGCATGGATAACGCCCCTGTTTATGACGGGTTTGCAGGATGCAGCGACCAAAGCCAGAACTATAAAGACATGCAGGACAGCAACCCCGATGAGGCCTTCTGTGAAGTAAAGCTTGGCGGAGAGTGCGGGGGAAGCGGAAAGCAGCTTTTTATTTCCAGAGGGGTTGGCACAAATATGTGCCCGGCAGGAGTCAAGTGTACAATCGATGAGTCCAAAACCTGCTCTGACATAGGTGGCACCTGTATGGAAGTGGACTCCAGCATACCCTGGTACAAGAGAACAAGCTTATCCGTAAACAACTGGCAGTACTGCAACCAGCCCCTTCTTGACTACGGTGATTATCCAAATAGATATTCCTGGAAAATTTCCGTGGTTAAAAATGGGGGAGTAGTGAAGGGCTCCCTTTGCCCTGACGGCGAATACTGCTGCGTTCCGGTAGAAGAGCAGGCCTCCGACGAGGAAGATTTCATATACAACGAGAAGTACACGATGATTGCTGACCCCCGGGACAGCCCGACAAGCGTAGGCAAAACTTACCGCTGTGAGAGTGTAACGGGAAGCTCAGACCACAGCAGCTGCATTGGAGAAAGGGATGCCTACCTCAACTCAAAACAAGCCTGCTACTGCAATTATCTTGCCATAAAGGATTTCTACGAATGCGAAGACACGGTAATCGATGACTCTCACCCCTGTGCATCCGGAAACTGCGCAGCAGACTTTGCCGGCGGGCAGAGCTTTTGCTGCCCGACAGAGCAAATCAGCAATGTCCAAGACGATGGCGTAGTTATATCCCCCGGAATGGAGTCCTGGAGCGACTTCACCAGCACGGTTTCATACTGCGCCCATGTGGAAATCCCAGACAGCCCTACCCTATGCTGGGACAGCTCAGATTCGACCTGGAAAGATTGCAAGCAGGTTTTAGGAACGGATGGCTACGAATCGCTTAACGAAGATTCATCTGTCGGATGCTACAGGCATGGAACTGAAATCCTATATGGGGGGCTAAAGCTAAAGTGTGATAACGGCAAGTGGACTAACTCCCAGAGCTGTGGCGAAACCATATTCAATTATAAACTTGAATCAGAAACTGAAAAAATACCCCTCTACACCGAAATAAGCCACCCGTGTGACAATCACCGGGCAGACCATTATTATAAATACTATAACCTTTGCAATGGAGTAAACACACCGAAGAGCAGCTTCAGCAATGCTCCCTTAAGCTACAGCATAATCTTCGACAGGCCAAGGGACGCCATTGCCTACGTCATTCCACAGCCAAGCGCTGATGATGAAATACAGATAAAAGCTTCAAAGATTAGCCATTCAATGCAGGGATACGAGCAGTATGAGGATAACGGCAACAGCCCCTTCAGCGACTACATCTATGAGCTCAGCGAAAACAAAGAAGAAGTTCCTGCCGTTCCTGAGTCAAACGGAAAGCAAAAGCTTGAGCTGAAGGAGGCAACAGGCTCATATGAAATCAGCTTTGCAGGAAAGCCAACCGAAAATGTATATAATATTACCGTCGACTGCTATACCCCCGACAAGACATTCTGCTACTCTGAAAGCCCCGACTGCTATCCAAACTCGTTTTGTGTGGAGGACAGCCCCTCGACTCTTTCAAGCCCCGGAGAAAAAACCTGCCAGACCTACAAGATGGTGACCTATCGGCTAAGCGGATATACTTCCGGCAAACCCGGTTTCTACGAAACGGACACTTCCATAAAAAACGACACCTGCTTTTACTGCTGCCCTAAGGGGCAGTGCGCTCACGCCACAGGCCCTACAAATATAGAGTGCTACCCGGAAGGGCAAAACGACCTTAACGGGTGCATGTGGATGTGCAAGAACGGCGTCTGGGGTAAAGGCGGAGTCGGAAACGCGGAGTGCCTTCATGACTGCGACTGCAACCTTCCCGGAACGTCAGATTACACTTGCTCGCCCACCCTCATAGATGAATCAAAAAGCATATGCTGCTTCAATGGACAATGCGCCCTTGAAAATTCCTGTGTCGGAAACGGATACACTGCAATGAGAAAGGGCTCGCTCTATGTGTGCAGGGAAGGTGCCTGGGAGGGGTCTGGAATCAGGATAAAATCAAGCTACGAAACGGCGGTCCTTTCAAAGAAAAATCCTGAAAAAGACATAACGCTTAGCGTCACAAAGTCCGATATAAACCCTGGCGAAAGAGTGAAAATAAAGGTCTACCATTACTTCCAGACCGGAAACTTCGGCGGCAGTCTTGAAATAAGAATGACGGAAAGCCCCGTAGGGGCCTTGGATTATGAAGGCATCGCGCTTGAATCGATAGAGCTCCCTTTATCGGGTAGCGGCTATGAGACTACTGTGCCCTTCATATACAAGGCAAAAATTACTGCTGACATAAGCAGCGATTCGGAGTACCTGATTTATTCCGGTTCAGTGCTCGTCATGGAAGTTACAAGCTAAACGCCATACCAAAAAAATACTTACCTTCCTCCCTCTGAAAGGTACTTTTCAATCAGTTTTAGGTCTGCCTTATCCTTATCCCGACTCAGGTATGCTTTCCACTCCTGCACATACTCAAGCCGGACATAAGGCATGCCCTCTATAATCTCCGCAGAATCCACCAGAAAGCCCGTGTCCGTCCAGGGGCTCCAGTCGGCATATATCTCAACATTTCCCACGTAAATTCTCCTGCCTTCCGGAGCATATTTTTGGGACAGTTCCTGCCAGAGCCCATCCTTTACGACAAGGTCTATGTCCTGAGACTCCCTGACTCCCCTGACAGCAAGCGGCCCGCTCCCAAATATCGCATATTCACCCATTGGAAGATTAAGCTGCTTTAGCTCTTCAACAAAATCCTGAAACATCGTTCTAGATAAGCCCTTTGTTCCGAAGGTACCTTCCATACCCCTCAACAATGAGGTTTCCTATATCTGTCTGGCCTATCCAGCTCTTTACTGACCTTGCCCTTCTGCCGCGCTTTTTTTCTATCTCAGGAGTTGTTACAAGAGACATGGCATCGCTTCCTGCGCCTGACCCGTAGGAAACCACAAGTATTCTCTGGTAAGGCCCTGCAATATCCAGGACCTTTGCAAGCCCTAGCATGCAGTTTGCAGAATAGGTGTTTCCTATCCAGTCAAAAACAATTCCCGGCTCGAACTGCTCCTTATTGAAGCCAAGTATTGTGGCTGCGATTCTCGGGAACTTCGCGTTTGGCTGGTGGAAGACTACAAAATCAAAGTCCTGCGCCTCAAGCTTTAGCTTGTTGAATAAGTGCTTTGCCGAAGCAAGGACGTGCTTATAATAAGCCGGCTCGCCCGAAAACCTTCCTGCATGCTGCGGGAATCTATCCCCCTCGTTTCTCCAGAAGTCTGCCGTGTCTGTCGTGTAGCTTGTCATGCCCTCGACAAGCGCAATAGGGCTTTCCGCTCCAAGTACGAATGCAGCAGCCCCATCCCCGGCAGTCATTTCAAGCACGTCATTCGGCTCCCCCTGCGCGGAGTCCGCCCCGACTGCAATTCCAAAGCCCCCATGAGCCATGACAAAATTATGCGCATTCACAAAGCTCTGCAGGCCCGCTTTGCACGCAAACTCGTTATCCGCTGCAAAGCAGTTGCTTGTCCTAAGCATTCCCGCGATTATGCTTGCCGTCGGCTTTACAGCATAGACCTTGCTTTCGCTTCCGACCTCAATAAAGCGAACCTGCTGCTTGTCTACCCCGGCGTGCCTCATTGCCGAAAGAGTTGCATTGCACGCGTAGCTCGCCTGGTCATCGAAGCTTCCGGGAAAACTCTTGAAGCCGGCTGCATCCTTTCCCCAGACTTTTCCAAGCTGTGACAGGTCAAGCCGGTGGCGCGGGACATATACTCCATATCCCTCGATGCCTACAAAGTTGTACTTGGGAGCTTCTCTTTTGGTTGTTGGCGGCTTCATAAGCGGCTCCTCGAAGTAGTGCTTCTTTTCCCAGACAGAACCGTAAATCCTAAGACCCCTGTCATTAACCCCAATAAGCCCGGCTCTTGAAACAACCCAGTCACCAATCTCGACGTTGTGCTCATCGACAAGACCGAATATCGTCTTGGTCTCGGTCTTTATAAGCGCAGTTACATAGGGGAGCTTTTTTTCGAACTGGAACAGGTCGGACGCCACATGAAGCTTTGTCTTCGAGTAGACCTCTCCCTCAAGACCCACGTTTTCAAAATGGTTTATCCGCTGAGCTTTTGCTGGCCTTGGCATAATCACCTCCTCAGAACAGAAAAAACCGCTGTTCCTCCGGTCCCTCCGATATTGAGGGCTGCCCCAATATTGGGGTTTACGTTCCTGCCGCCCGCCTTTCCAAGAATCTGGTCGCAGACTTCGATAATCTGTGCAACTCCCGTCGCCCCGACAGGGTGTCCCTTTGCCTTCAGCCCGCCTGAAGTGTTGACATAAAGCTGCCTTCCATCCACTGTATAAGGAACCGGCGGGGTAAGCTGGTTTATGCTGTCATATGGAAGGATGCTCCTTATGAGATTGTACCCTTCACCGCGCTTTGCAAATCCCGCCGCCTCAAGGCACAAAATCTCGTTAATAGTAAAGCAGTCATGAACTTCTATCAGGTCAATGTCCCTAGGTGAAATGCCCATTCGCTTGTAAACACGCTTTGACGCGCAAACCCCGGCATCAAGCACAAGAGGGTCAAACCTTTTTGCCAGTGAAATCGAGGAGTTGCAGACCTCAATATCCTCGAGCTTCACGTACTCAACTCCAAGGTACTTGGCGCACTTTTCTGTAGTCACCAGCATCGCCGCTGCGCCGTCTGAAATCGGAGAGCAGTCGAAAAGCGAAAGCGGGGTTGCAACATGGCTCTTGAAGTGGCTCATCGTAATTTCCTTTCTGTACATCGCCTTCTTGTTTTGCGTTGCATTCTTGTGGTTTTTTATTGCAATTGCATGAAGGTCCTGCTCTGTTGCGCCTGTCTCGTGCAGGTACCTCTGGGCAAGAAGCGCGTAAAGCCCCGGAAAGGTAGCGCCATTCATGACCTCAGTGTCAAAGTGGGAAGCGCTTGCAAGGATGTTTGTTGTCCTGCCCGTCATCTGGTCGGTCATTTTTTCAAATCCGCAGACAAGGGCAACGTCATTTTCTCCCCGGAGTGCTGCAAGCTCGACTTGTGTTGCCGCAAGCTTCAGTGCAACGCTTCCGGATGCGCAGGCGGCCTCTGTCCTGAATACATGGCTTAGCCCCAAAAATTCATTTATCCTCGCAACTAAGTGGTCCTGCCCATCGAACCTTGAAAGGTTCATGTTTCCAAAATATCCGCAATCAATTTCGTTAACTTCAACATTGGCATTTTTTATCGCCTCCATGCATGCTTCTCTCACCAGCTCCTCCCAGGAGGAATCCCAAAGCTCGCCAAACTGCGTAATGCCTGTGCCTATTATAGCAATAGCCATAGGTAATCTTAGGCAAGTAATTAAATATTGTTTTGCCCAACTAAGTCAATTGACTTAGGGTTTGTGGTTGCAAAAGGATACGGCAGTGTTACTTTCGGACTACGTCATATTTGGCAGGAAAATTTTTCCAAAAATACCTGAGAGATAAAAACACCACATCCCTACCCAAGGAAGTTCTTGTCCTGCACAAAATCCCTTACGAACTTGAAAAGCCACTCGTGGCCGAGCGCGTTCGGGTGGAGCCCGTCGACAAGGTTGTCGAAATATTTTTTCTGGTTTAATTTCTCGAAAAGGCCGAGGAAATAAACCTGTTTTTTCTCGCATACTTCTTTTATAATTTCATTGTATTCCTGGATGGACTTGTTCTTGTAGTAGCTGTCGTGGTACCAGGGAACGGTAAGCGTCTTCTCCTCGTCTATCGGGGTGAGCCCCAGAAAAGCAACTTTCGACGTGTACTTCAAGGCGATTGCCGCCAAGTGGCCTATGTTTTTTTCGAACTCTTCCTTTGTGGACTTTAGGACGCTTTTTGCGGGGATGAACTGCGTATCATTTATCCCAATCTGGAAAATTATCGCGATGTCCTCGCCATCCCGAAACCTTGGCTTCAGGTCTGACTCGAATCGGTTCAAAAGACCTTCCGAAAAGTCGCCAGGCACGCCGAAGTTGAACGTCTCGTAGTAGCCGTGGCCTGAAAGGACTTTCTCGTCAAGCCAGACCCTCAAACGGTTTGCCCACCCGGCTTTTTCAGAGTCCCACTTGCCATAAGGCAAGCTGTCTCCAAAGATGAAAATTTTTGTCATATTGAAACCCTCATTATCTGGATTGGCTTTAAACCATAAGTTGGCGTTGCTGCGCTTATTAGGGCTGCTTATTTTCAGCTTCAGGGCGAAGACTCAAGAAGACCCGTCACCTGAAGGTCAAAGAGCGCACTATCGAGGCCGGCGATTCTTGGAGAGCGCTTTCCGGTTTTGTAGTAATCAAGGAAGTCCTCAAGCTCCATTCGGACGCGGTTTTTCCCGGGGGTGCTCATGTTCCACGAGCCGAGCATCTCCTCCCCAGCTTTACCCTCTCTCCTGACTGTCAGCTCGTCCTTTCCCGCCTTGTCGTAATAGGTGGTCAGGGTTTCGCCGTTTTCGCATGAAACCGAGATTCTCCTGACAAAATCAGGGTTCATGTAAGACGAAAAGCCGTGAAGAGGAATCAGCTTCCCGCCTTCGGTCAGGCACTTCAATGTGTACTCAACTTCCGCCATCGGGACCATCTTCTCTGAACCTTTTCCGTAAAGCTCGGTCTGCTTTTCCTTGTCGATGATGCTGTCGGTGTAAACCTGGCGGATTTTTTCAAGGGCTACTCCCTTTACGCGGTTTCCGGTCATCGGAAGTATGTACTGCAGAGCCGTGTCCGCCGAGTGGGTCGTCTCGTCTATGTGGACTCCCGCAGACGGGCGGGCCGGCTTTCGAAGCTTTCTCCAGGCGATGTCAACGCTTTCGACCGGAAGGTTTTTGTCGTTTATGTAAGAAATAAGGGCATCGGTGGCCGGAGAATACCTTATGAGGTAGGCAAAGCCCAGGGGGATTTCGCTTCCATAGCCAAGAGCGGTAAGCTTTTCTGCCAGGGGAAGCGCCTCAGAAAGAGACTCCGCGAAAGGGGTTTCGCAGTAGATTGCGGGGGATTTTTCCTTACCGGCGTATTCGATTAGCTCGCCGATAACCTCAGCGTGAGTATCCGTGTTGACCACGACCAGGGCGATGTCTGGCTTTGTCTCTTCAAGCGCCTGCTGCACGCTTTCGTATCCTATTGGGCCAAGCCCCTCCACCTTGGAATAGTCCCTGTCAACAACCGAGGAAATTTTTACCTTTCCCTCCTCCTGAAGGGGCAAAAGGTTTTTGTAGTGGATTTTTCCCATGTCTCCATAGCCAACAATCATAACGCCGGGGGGATTTCCATTTTCCGCCATAAAAAACCTTTTTTGAGTTATTTATTGCGTGTTTTTTGAACAGTGTTGCACTCAACAAGGGGTCTAAAATCAACAGAAAACGACCGAGTACAGAGGTATTCCATATAACTACTATAATGGGAGACCCTCTTACGATTAGGAAGTTGATTGAGAGAATTTCTTCAGGAGATATAAGAATCCCGGCCTTTCAACGAGATTTTGTTTGGGAACCTGATCAAGTAGCATTTTTGCTAGATAGCATTTACAAAGGTTTTCCGATAGGAACCATCATTTTATGGAAAACTGATACTCGCCTTACAACAGAAAAAGATCTGGGAAGATTTGTTCTGCCTCAACCGCTAAAAGATTATCCTGTAAATTATGTGTTAGATGGGCAACAAAGAATCACTAGCTTATTTAGCGTTTTTCAAACCACTCTTACACCAGTAGATGATGAATGGGTGGATATATATTTTGACTTGGAGGCTAAAGAAAGTATCCAAGAATCGTTATTTGTAGCGCTTGACGAATCAGAGGTTGATTCAAACAGATATTTTCCCATGAAGGTATTATTTGATACGGTAGGTTATAGAAAAGCAACGGAAAAGCTATCCGATAAGCAAAAATTAGAAATCGATAATCTTCAAGACCGATTTAAGGAATACTTAATACCCAACGAGACATTTGAGTCACAAGATCGGAATAGTGTAGCCATTGTTTTTGAAAGAATAAATCGGGCGGGTACAGAGCTAGACATCTTTCAACTTTTGTCCGCATGGAGCTGGTCGGAAGATTTTGACCTGGTTGAAAAATTTGACGAACTTCAAGAAGAAATTGCAGAGCATGGGTACGAAGGGTTGTGTAAAGATAGAGACCTACAATTAAGGATATGTGCAGGGATTATTAGAGGAGAAACTACTCCCAAGGCAATCCTTGAAATGCAAGGTCAAGAAATTAGAGAAAGATTTGAAGACATTAGGAGAGGTATGTTGGGTGCAATTGACTTCTTAAAAGGGGAATTAAACATTAAGAATTACAAATTGCTCCCGTTCCCAGGTCTCATTGTCCCATTAAGTGTTTTCTTTGAAACTTGTAGAACCGAAGGTTCACCTTATACTGATAAGCAAAAACAAAAAATGATGAAATGGTTTTGGAGATCGGTCTTTACTCGAAGATTTTCTGCAGGCGTTAATGAAAAGCAAGCTGTTGATATTACTGAGTTTAAAGCTTTAAAGGATGACGAAAATCATAGCTTCAATTACCCTTTGGATGAAATTAAGGTAGACTTTAAGAACAGTAAGTTCTCATCTGGAAGTGCCGATTCAAAAACGTTAATTCTTTTACTAGGTTCACTTGAGCCACATTCTTTTGTAAGTGGTACAACGATAAAGCTGGAAAGGGTATTAAATAAAGTAAATACCCATGAATTTCACCACATTTTTCCCAAAAAGCATTTGGAGCGAAGTAGTGTTGAGAAAAGAAAAATAAATGTGCTGGCCAATATTTGTTTCTTAACCCGAGGAGATAACAATACCATAAAGGATGAGGCACCAAGCGAATATATTCGGCGAATTGACAGGCGCCATTTTAATGAGTATATCGACGAATCGTTAATTCCAAGAGATTTTGCAGACCTCGATTATGACTCCTTTATTGACCAAAGAGCCAGTTTAATCATGGCTAAAGCAAAAGACTTGATGAATCTGTACACCGATTAGAAACACTCCGTTTACATCTTAGCTGTATTAACGAAGACCTACTCCAGAATTTAGCAGCCCACCCTCGCCTCTCCCAAATTCCCTTGTCCTTTGGCTAAGCCGGCTTTTGGTCTGCAAAAACTTCACCACCTCCCCTCAGGTTAGTTTTAATACCTCCCCCACCTAATATTATGAAACTGTTGCTGACATCAATGGGGCTTACCAATGATTCAATCGCCAGTGCCCTGTTTGAAATGACTGGCAAAAGACCAGAAGAAACAACCCTTGTTTTTATTCCAACCGCAAGCAATGCTGAAGCCGGGGACAAAAGCTGGCTAATTGCCGACCTGATTAACCTGAAAAAACTGAATTTCAAGGCCATCGAGATTACTGACATCTCGGCAGTCGATGAAACCATCTGGAAGCCAAGCCTGGAAAGGGCGGACGTTTTGTTTTTTGAAGGCGGAAACACCTACCACCTGATGAGATGGCTGAACAAGTCCGGCTTGGCTAAGGCATTGCCCGAACTATTGAAGGATAAGGTGTATGTCGGCCTTAGCGCCGGAAGCATGGTGACAAACCCCGACCTGTCATTAAAGCTATCGCAAGAGCTCTTTGAAGAAGACATGCTGGAAACCGAAGAATTAAAGGGCCTGAATTTCGTAGATTTTTATTTCCTGCCGCACCTGAACTCCGAATGGTTCAAGAAAGTGAGGAAAGAAAACATAGAAAAAGTCGGGCAGGAAATAAGCAGAAAAATCTATGCGCTTGACGATAATTCCGCGCTGAAAATTATTGGCAATAAGATTGAAGTGATTAGCGAAGGTGAATGGTTTGTCATCAATGAAAAGCAATAACGTTCTTTTTGCTCTGCTGACTTAGGGCCCCTTCAGTTAAGCTTGCTGGCCGCTGCCTTGTCCACAATCCAGTGGCAGTTGGGGTGTTTTGCAAGTATCGTGGCTGGAATTTCTTCTGTGGGCTCAGGGGAATACAGGACTTTTCGGAGAATATCCGCCTTTCTCTCCCCGCACACCAAAAACAGGATTTCCTTTGAAGCCATCCCCGTTTTCAGGCCAACCGTGACAGCGTGGCTGGGCGTTTCCAGCCCCGTCAAGCCCTGGTTGACGCTTTGCGTGTCTTCGGTCAATTTGACCATTCTTGTCACAGAGCCAAAGCCCGATTCGGGCGGGGAATTAAATCCAAAGATGTGCCCATCCTCGCCCATAGCATTCAGGCACAGGTCAATCCCTCCCAGGTTTTCAATCAATTCATCGTAATGGCCGGGCGTCTTTGCGTTCTCGATTCCCGGAAAATAATGCCTTGGCCGGGGGGCAATTTTCGAGAATAATCGCTCATTCATATATTTTCTGTATGATGCCGGGTGGTCTTCGGAAACAAACCTGAAAACCCCATTTTCCAGATGGCCGTATTCGTCCATATTGAAAAAAATGGCATTGGAAAGGACCTCTGCGCCCTGCCGGCTTAAAAGCTCATAAACCCCTTCGGGAGTTGTCCCTGTCGGCACCAACAGCTTTAGCGGATTTGCTGATTTCATCCTTTCCAGGATAATCTCTGCTGCAACTTTTGTCATCTCTTCCTTATCCTCGACCAGGGTCACATTTATTCCATTGAAGGTTTTGTTTTCCGCCATATAATTAGAAACCGGATACTATTTAACCCTTAAAGCCAGGTGGCTTGGAGTGCAATCGACGCACTGCTCAATGATTCATAAAAACGTTCTGCCTTAAGCCCGATAATCCCTACGCCTTCTTAAACCCAAACCCGACTTTCAGGTCCTTGTACTCCCCAAAGCCCTTCCCGTCAGTTACGGAATATTTCACTGAAGAAGCCCCGACTTCCTCCTTTATTTCCTCCTCGAACCGCTTCAAAAACGGCTTGTCCTCAAGTCCCAGTGCTATGCTGTCGGAAACCTTTAGCCCCGCGTCTTTTCTTGCCTTCTGGATTTCCCTGACAAGCTCCCTTAAAAGGCGCTCCTCCTTAAGCTCCTGCGTCTCGGTCAGGTCAAGTGCCACATACCCTTCAGAAAAGGTTGTCCCCTCAACCGGCTTTTGTCTGATTATGAGGTCAGACTTTTCCACCTTAAATCCTCCAAGGTCCATTTCGTCCTTGACCTGGCTTGAAGTAAGCGCCAAAATCAGCTTTGCAACAGCTTGAGTGTCTTTTCCGAATTTCTTTCCAAGGGTTGCAAAGTTCGGCTTTATCTCGACATTGTCGCTTTCCGTAAACTCCACGTTCTTCAGGTTTGACAAAGTAAGCACAATTTCTTTGGTCTGATTGACCGCTTCCTTTACGTTTTTTCCTCCATAAACGGTTGCCTTCAGGACCGGGTGCCTTAAGCCCACTCCATTCTTCTGCCTCTCGGCGTTTATCGCCTCGGTTATCTCTTTGGCAAGCTCAAAGCTTTCCTCGAGCTTTTTGTCAACCCTCTTTTTGTCACACTCCGGCCACTCTGACATATGGACCGAGCCCTCAAATGACCTCATCCAGATTTCGTCTGACAAAAACGGGGCAAAAGGCGCAAGAAGCTTTACGAGCCGCATAAGAGCGTACTGGAAGGCGCAGGAGACTTCCTCTTCCTTTGCAATCCTGCTCCTGACAAGCTTCACATAAAGCCGCGAAAAGTCGTTTATCAAAAACTTCATGAGCTTTCTTGACGCGTAGTGAAACCGGAAGTTCTCCAGGTCGTCAGTTACTTCCTCGACCAGGGTGTTGATTCTTGAAACAAGCCAAAGGTCAGCGATATTTTCAAGCGCCACACCATTTCCGCCCTCGATTTTCCTGCCATAAGTCTCAAGGTAAGCCGAAAGGTTCCAGAGGGTGTTCAGGGTATTTTTGAGTTGGCCTGCTTCCTCAAGCGAAAACCTCTGTGCCTCCCAGGGGGCATTTGTGTAGCAAACATATAGCCGCAGGATGTCAGCCCCAAGGTCATTGTATGCATCTTTCCCCCAAACGACGTTTCCAAGGGATTTCGACATTTTCTCCCCCTTCTCGTCCAGGTTCCAGCCACTAAGCCCAACTGCCTTGTAAGATCCCTCCCCAAAGGTAGCAACCGAATAGACCATCAGGGAATTAAACCAACCCCTTATCTGGTCTATCCCTTCCGTAATCATATCCACCTTCCACATCTTCTCAAACAGATCCTTGTTCTGGTAAGGGTAACCAATAGATGCCCAGGGGGCAATTCCTGAATCAAACCATACATCCATAACTTCCCTCTCCCTTTCCATAACGCCTCCGCACTCGCATTTGAACTTAATGCCATCAACATAGTCGACTGAAAGCTGCAGGTCGTCTGGCACTTTGCAAACTGCATTTTCCTTCAGTTCCTCGACGCTTCCAATCATCTTCATCCTGCCGCAATCCCTGCAGACCCAGAGAGGGAAAGGAATTCCCCAGTACCTCTGCCTAGTTATCGCCCAGTCAGGGGAAGACGCTACGACATTGTGGTATTGCTCGCCGGCAAATGAAGGAAGCCACCTCACAGACTTGTTTTCGTGAAGCATCTTGTCCCTAATCGTATCAAGCTTCAAAAACCACTGCTTGGTCTTCCTGTAGATAAGCGGGGTCTTGCACCTCCAGCAAAGCGGGTACGAGTGGACGATTCTTTCGCTGTGGAAAAGCGCGTTTTTCTCCTTCAGATAATCCAAAACTGAGACATTCGCCTCGTCGGTCGTGATTCCCTCGAACTTTCCGGTGCCTTCAGACAATTTTCCCGCCTCATCAACCGGGGAGATTGACGAAAGGCCATAGTGCTCTCCAATCCGGTAGTCCTCCTCACCGTGCCCGGGGGCGATGTGGACAATTCCTGTTCCGGTGCTTATGTCAACAAGGTGGCCAAACTGTGTCTCCTCGTCTGCCGCAGTTTCCTTTTTGGCAGCCACTTTTCCGGACACCTTCTTTTTCATCAAAGGAATCGAAAGAATTACGCGGTGGTCTATTTCCGCCTGGATTGGGATGTCAATAAGCGACTCGTAAGGGGTTCCTTCAAGCTTCTTTCCAGGGAACTCCTCTAAGATTCTGTAGCCCCACCCCAAATTTTCAAGAAGGTCAAGGCGGTCCTTTGCCATTATGAAAATCTCGCCGCCCACTTCAGCCCTTACATAAGTCTCGTCCGGGTGGACGCACAGGGAAACATTGGCAGGAAGCGTCCAGGGGGTGGTAGTCCAGGCAAGGAAGAACTCGTTTTCCTTTCCCTTGGCCTTGAACTTAATGTAAATCGAAGGGCTTTCGATTTCCTTGTAGGAGTCGGTAACATCATAGCCGCTTAGCACGGTCTCGCAGTGCGGGCACCAGAAGGTCGGCTTTTCGCCCCTCGCCAAAAGCCCCTTCTCGAAAATCTTCTTTATTGTCCACCAGCCGCTCTCCCGGTAGTAATTTTCAGAAGTCAGGTACGGCTCGACGTATCCCCTCCAGGCGCCGATTTTCCTGTAGAGGTCAAGCCATTCGGTCTCGTGCCCCCTGGCAAAAACCCTGCACTCCTTAATGAATTTCCCGATTCCCGCCTTTTCGATATCTGCCTTGCACCGGAGGCCAAGCTTTTGCTCCACCTTGTTTTCAATTGGAAGCCCGCCGCAATCGAATCCCGGCTGAAACCACACGCCATAGCCCTGCATGAACTTGAATTTTCCCCAGATATCCTTGAAGGTTGTTGTCTTTACGTGTCCCACGTGAGCCGGGGCGTTTACGTAAGGAGGGCCGTCAAGAAGGTAAAATTTTTTCTCCCTTTTTGAGGAAACTATGCTCTCGGGGACTTTCTTTTCACTCCACGCCAGAGAAACCCTTTTTTCGACAATTTTTGGGTCATAGCTTTTATCCTCAGATTCCATAACTTATTTAAAAAAAGTTCAAAAGCCCATCTCTACAAATTGGCTAAACTATCGCTTGCTTCTCTGCTTGTGGCGCCTGGCTCCCTTCTTTGACCTGGAGGGCTTGTGCGGCTCGGCCCTTCTGGGGTCCTGAACCAAGAGAGCCCGGTCATAATCCAAAAATGCCTTTTTTGCCTCGTCCCCTTTAAGGGAGACAATTGCACGGGCAATGCCCTGGGCTGCTGCCTCTGCCTGGGAGATTATTCCGCCTCCTGCAGCGTTTATCCTGATGTCAAAGCCATCTTCACCAATAACTATAAGCGGCTCCTGAATCTTGAGCTGAATTGTCTTCGGGTAGGCCTCAAGGAGCTTGTCATTAAGGACAATCCTCTTGTTTCCGGGGGTAAGCTTTACCCTTGAAACTGCCAAACGCCTTTTGCCAACGAAGATTTCACTTGCCATAATCATAACCCAAATGCTTACTTAATTCGCCGATAAGGACAAACTCGCAGTCTATCTTATCTGCGGTCTTCCCGAAAACCTCCAGTTTTTTGTCCTTGAACTCCTCAGGGACGCCAACGTAAACCTTGACTCTTGAAAAGGCCTGTTTTCCTTCAGGAGACCTTATCTGGACCATTCCCCTAACCGACCTTCTAACTATCTCTGCAGGGCCTCTTGGGAAAAAAGGGCCATGCTCAGGGCAACCCCTGTGCCTCCTTACTTCATATTTATGGAAAACCGCATCCCTTGCGCCTGAAATTATGGCCCTCTCTGCGTTTACGACTGCCACTTCCTCTCCGGAACGGGCAAGTTTTGCCACTTCAACGGCCATCCTCCCAAGGACGCACCCTTCAGCGTTTATAACTCTCATTTCATTATATGGAGGAAAAGCTTTTAATGGTGTTTTCCACGGCTTTGGAAAGCTAAAGGGGCTAAAATGCCTTTTTAAATTATTTAGCCAAGTATATTTAATGATAATACCTGTTCGATGTTTCACCTGCGGAAAAGTAATCGGCCATCTTTGGTCTGACTACAAGAAAAAGACCGAGAATGGAGAAAAGCCCGGAGAGGTCATGGACCAGATAGGGCTTAAAAGATACTGCTGCAGAACAACATTTCTTACGCACTCGGACAACATCAAGGAAATAGCCAAATTTAAGGTATAAGATGATAAAAGAAGTAACGGACAAAAACTTCAAAAATTTCGTAAAGGAAGGCGTATCTGTTGTCGACTGCTTTGCCGAATGGTGCCCTCCATGCAAGATGCTCAGCCCCGTTCTTGAAAATCTGTCTGGAGAGATTACCGAGATAAAGTTTGGAAAGCTGAATACTGACGAAAACCCCGAGGTGACAGGTGAGTACGAGATAAGGTCAATTCCCAATATCCTTGTCTTCAAAGACGGAAAGCTAATAGACCAGATTGTCGGCTTCTACCCTGAGCCGGCGCTCAAAAAGAAGCTTAAAACCTACATTTAGCTCACAGGCCCTTAAAACCTATTTGCTTCATTTTACTACAAATACTGACCACCAGGGGGCGTTATTAGCCACTACGCTTGCGCTTTCCGCACTGGCTTCGATTATCCTTTCATACTCTACCGGGAAAAGCCACAGGAATTTTCCTCTCTCTTCCTGAGTGAGCCGGTAAGCCAGACCTTCCCCCCTGGGCACGACCCGCATTTCCTTTGGCGTAATGCCAAGCTTTCTTGTTACCTGTGAAGGGAGAACTCGTATTTCCACTCCCTCTGCAAAGAGCTTACCCTCATTAAGCGTAATATTATCAATTTTGGCGTAAATGCCTTCAGAATCCAGGAATATTCCAGAAAGGTTGTACCTTATTGCAGTGGGAAGCCCATTCGCCCTGAAAACAATGCTGCCTGCCTTAGGATAAACTCTTATGCCCTCCACCTCAGTTGCCCCCTGCATTACGGAAATTTTCCTTACAAGGGGGCGGAGTTCACTGACATTGACCTGGCCCTGCTTTTCCACAAGAAGTGCCGCCAGCTGATTTGTTTCATTCTTAAGCCCGATAAATTGCCCTGCCTTTGCAGAAGGAGTCTCATTAGAGGCAGAAATCTCGGAAAGGCGCATCTGGTAGTAGACAAGTATATCTCCTGCTCCTGAGGTACTCTCCCCTACCGCCTCCATCAGAAGTTCGCCAAGGCCTGCTTTCTCCAAATCTTTGCAGCCCTCCCCCAGAAAAGCCGACTGGGCTTCCAATTGCCCAATTGTTGCAGAAATCGCCTCGGGAGAAACTCCGGAATATTTCTGCTTCTGCTGGTCTGAAAGGATGCCCTGAAGGTAAGCAACTTTCGCCCTTCTCGATTCTAAAGCGTCGCAGGCCCTAATCTGGGCAGCCACCGGGGTATCCAGAAGGTGGTCTGGGTCCTCTGAAGGCCTTGCCGGAAGCTTGGCAATACACCGGGCTCTTGCTGCTTCCACCGATAAGCTTAGCTTCTCAAGCTCCCTGGAAAGTTCATCATAAGCCGCCTTGTCGCCGCTATCTTCTGCTGCCTTCATTTCCTCCAAAATGCGGCTGATGTTTGAAACAACAGAGATTTCAAGACAGGGCTCAATTGAAAGGACCGTTAAGTTTGCGCTGTTTCCTGCAACAGAGCCAACCTTGGAGGGGTAAACACAGTCATACCCAACGACGCAGCCGCCCTGAACCCTTGGGCTTGCCTCAAGCCGATTCATCCTGCACCTTTCCTCTACGTCCACTGTCAGGGGCACGTCAATACAGGAACCTGCAGAAGAAGGATTTTGAAAATAAGGCGCGCCTGTGTCCACAGCCAAAGCTGCCGCTGGCAGGAAAATGATGGCAGCAACAATTGCCAGAGCGCGCAAATCAGGAGCCATAACTAATATCCTTCAAGATATTTGCCCTGCTCAATCCTTTTGATATTGTGGCCGTTTAGGGGAATCAAGGCAAAGTGTTTACTAAAAAAAGCCCGGGGCTTTTTCGAATCTGCTTCTTTTGGAGGTGTCGGCCCTTTCAGGGTGTCGAACCGAAGGTGAAGATGCCCTAAATGATAAAACTGTTTGCAGTTTTATTCGAAGAACTTCCTGACCGCAGGGTTCATGTCTTCAGCATACTGCTGGCCGATTCTCTCGTAGAAGTTGTAGAGAATCATTACCGTAAGAAGGATTCCGGTTCCGGTTCCAAAAGCGCCGGTAAGGTCGGCAATGGCTGCCAGAAGCCCAACGGCAATGGCGCCCATTATTGTAAGCGGGTAAATATATTTCGACAGAATCCCAACCAGGATTCTCTTGTCCTTTCTAAAGCCCGGAATCTGCATACCAACCGAAGTAATCTGGTCTGCCACCGGCTCAGGGCCCATATTGGTGGTTTCGACCCAGAAGAAGGCAAATACGACGCAAAGAGCCGTCAGGAATATCGTATAGGTTATCGCACGCACAAACTCTGCGGTAGGAATCTCTGCTCCGGACACAAGGCCAGACATTACTGTTGGAAGAAGGTTGTGCGGCGCTGAAAGGTAATAACCAAGCCCGCTTATCGGCTGGCCCGTGGTATCATCATAAGTGCCAAGAATAGATGTTATGCCCTGATTATCGAGAATTGAGCCGAAAAGGGAAATGTTAATAAGGAAGGCAGAAGCAAGGATTACCGGCATGTTGGAGGTATAGAACAGGTTTAAAGGCCACCTTCTTCCAAAGCCCCTCACCTGCGAGAAAGCAAGAGGGATTTCAACCTTTATGGACTGTGCGAACAATGAAAGGGCAAATATAAGAACCGTTGCAAGAATGGCGGTCAGGTAAAATGCGGCCAAGTCAATTCTTCCCACGGGAAGGCTTGCAAGAAGGCTTGGAATGGCGCCTGCAAAGTATTCTCCTGATGGGACAACGGACAGCATCCGGACAAATATGACTTTAGAAACCCCTGCGGCAATAAACAGGGAAACACCCGGCCCAAGGCCCCATTTTGTGCTTACCTCATCAAGGAATAGGATTATAAGGCCGCCTGCCGCAATCTGCAGGCCAACAAACAGGACCATTGACGGAACTTCCGCCTGTACGGCCCCAAACATTACGTACGCAAAACCTTCAAGGAAACAAAAAGCGATTGCAAGCATTTTCTGCGTGCCCTGGAACTTGACCCTACCTTCCCTTTTGCTCAGGTCCCAACCAAGAATCTTGGCCCCGACCAAAACCTGAAGAAGAATGGAAGCGGTAACAATCGGGCCAATACCAAGTGTCCCAAGAGTCCCGAATTCTGAACCCAAAAGCACGGATATATTCTTGAAGTAATCATAGCTTTGCTGTGCGACTCCGATAAGCGGGGTCTCACCCATCAAAAAGAAAAGAACAAGAACAAGCACAGTCCATTTAAGCCGGTCCTTGAAGTTAAGCCGGGATTTAGGGTTTACGACTCCCGGCATCTTGTTCACTAGGTTCATTAAATAACTCTTTTAAAAATAATAATTGCTCGAAAGAATCGTAGATAAAGCTTTCCTTATAAGCTTATGATTGCTGAAGAAGCCAGAAACCTCGTGGAATCGGCCTGTAGGAGTGAAAACAATGCCTATGGCTACGGGGCGTGGACGCACCACATAGAGTCGGTCGTAAAATACTCTAAAGCCCTGGCACGAAAGACCGGCGGTGACGAGGAAATCTGCGAGCTTGGAGCCCTTTTTCACGATTATTCATCTGTTCTGGACAAAGAGCTATACCCAGAGCACCACATACACAGCGCCCGGCTTGCCGGAGAGGTCCTTTATAGTATGTACTACCCTGAAGACCGCATAAAGCGCGTGCAGCACTGCATTCTGGCCCACCGGGCAAGCAAAAACATTCCAAGAGAGACCCTTGAGGCCGAAATTGTCGCCAGTAGCGACGCCATGGCGCATTTTGACAATGTCGCTTCCCTGCTCTACCTTGCCTACACAAAGCACGAAATGGGAATAGATGAAGGCAGGGACTGGGTTTTGGGAAAGCTTGAAAGAAGCTGGGAAAAGCTTATGCCTGAGGCACAGGAAATGCTTAGCGAAAAATATGAAGCAATAAAGAAAGCTCTCTTGTAAAACTATTACAAAACCTCAAAAGAAAATTATCTTTCATCCGTGCAGTCCTGAATTGAGATTTCTAAATCTGCAGTATTTCCGGATATGTCCTCTACCTTAACAGTTACCTGACCAAACGTATGGCTTGCGTGCTCTGCAATCTTGACGCCATTTATTGTTACCTTCTTATGTCCGCACGAAGTTTCTGTCCCTGAAGAAGTCAGTTTTGTTCCATCAATTGTTATTGATTCTGACTTGTCAAGCGTTACTTCTATCTCTATCTCGTTGCAGGCCTGGTCCGGGCAATATTCCTCACAGGAGTCTTCATTTATGTATGGCTTGCAGGTGTTGGCGTTGATGTATCCGCTGCAGGTGTTCATGTTTATGTAGGGTCTGCAGGAATTCATGTTTACGTAAGGTCTGCATGTGTTAGCGTTGATGTATCCGCTGCAGGTGTTAGCGTTGATGTAAGGCCGGCATGTCTGGTAGTTAACCGGGGTGCATCCTTCTTCCTCTGGGAAGTATTGCGCACAAGTATCCTCGTTTATGTATTCGCTGCAGGTTTCCTCATTTACCGGGGTGCATTCATCTGTCTCGCAGTCCTGTTCTGGGCAATACTGCTCACAGTTCTCCTCGTTTGCGGGTGTGCAGTCCTCACACTCGGTGCCTTCTCCATTTGGGCTTCCGCTAAGGCATGACTGCCACATATCATAGTAGCGCTGCCCTTCTGAGGTTATGGGCCCGCTTGAGCGTGGTTTCATAACCCTTTTAAGCTTTGTCTGGGTTTTATTGAGAGTTTCGTTGCAAACTGCCAATTCATCAAGGCATGCTCCAGTTTCAGCTCTGGCCGAAAGCATTGCAAGATAATATGGTCTTGCCCAGGCAATTCCTGTCTCTACATCGCTGCGCCCTTCTGCCATTGCAAATCCCGGCAGGACTATTCCTGCGACTATTGCTAAGGCAAGTAGGTCCAACCAAATAGTGGTTACTTTCATAGTTGTCACTAAATAATAATGTATATTTAGCTTATATACACCACCAAACCGCTTAAAAGCCGGCTAATTGACGTTTAGAGCCATTTTAGAGGTAGCTTACTTTGTAATTTTACTAAAGGGTAGTTATTTACAAGGCAAATGGCTGGAAACTGAGAGGAGATGCATATCGGGAAAAAAGCACATCCTTAGAGATAGAAACTACTGCAAGGCAACATAATTGGCGCGCTATGAAAACCCCTCACAAAAAGGAGGGGTCTGTAAAAAATACGTTTCGTGACGAATAAGACCCCCTAGCTACTTATAGCCCTTATTAAACTGTTTTTATGGGTGCCCTTCAAAGATACGGGCCTGGTCTATTTGGCTACCCTTGGCAAACAAGAAGGGAAAAATAGACAGAATAGTCCAACAATTATCCATCAGAAAGCGACAAACGCCAAAATCACCCTTCAATTATTCGCCCTCTTAAACTAACAAAGACTATCCTACAAACGGCCTATCCGACAGAGGGCTTGGTGGAGGTGTAGTTGGTGTATATTCGAGATTGCTAAGAGGGTTACCCATATCTGAGGCAATCAGGCCCAAAGTAAGTACCGCCTGGTCCAATTCCGGAACCTGAGCCGGCAGGATCGATTCCTGAAGCAATCGCATATCTTTCAATCTATCTCTCGCACGGCCCAACCTAGAATCATACGAAGTGTCATTATATCCATAATACCCCTCCGAGATAATACCCTCTGTAAGGGTAGTACTAGACCCAGGGATAGCCCTATGCTCGTCAGCATCAACCCAGGAAGAATACCTAAGGATACGACCATCACCCAGCTCCAGATTTGAACTATAGCTTCTGTCTCCAATAATCCTTGAAAAGTTAATGAGGTATGTGTCTCCAGTTCTATTGATGGTGACCATGCCTTTATCTGAAGGCAACCCTACATGAACTATCTCCGAATTATTGATACCTGCCATCTTTTTCACCTAAATAATTGCTACTTTAAAAGAATAAATAGTTTTAAAAGCCAAAAAGAATAGGATATTATCCCAGAAGAGAAAATCATCCAGAAGTAAAGTATACTATGAGCTAACCTTCAATTATCTCGCCGCCTGCTGCCTTTATCTTTTCCTCGGCGGATTTGCTCCATCGGGCAACGGTGACTTTAAGCTTCTTTTTCGGCTCGCCCAAGCCAAGGAGCTTTTCATAGCCCATTTCGGTCAGGTTTACCTCAGGCGTTTCGAACTTATTAAGGTCTTCCAGGTTTATGACTCTGCATACTGCCTTCTTTTTCAAAGCCCTGTGGTCGTAGTGCTCCGGGCACTTCATCTTGAACATCTGCATCCTGTGCTTTTTAGAGCCCGCAAAGCCGACTCCTCCTCTTGAGCCCTTTCCCCGGTGCTTTTTCTTAGACCCGTATCCGCAGGTGTTTGAACCGCGAAACTTCCTGTTCCTGACCTTTCCCATAACATAGAGCCGAAAGAAATAAATTAGCCAGATATTCCCGCAGGGGCGGGTGTTATTCTGAAGGGGGCTTTTTGCCCGAAAATTTCGGCCATAATTCCCTCAAAACGGCCAGAAGTCGCCAGCCCTTGTTCCTGCCAAATCCCTCCCTTCCGGCAAAGTACAGCGCCCCTCCGCCCATAAGCATCGATATAGCAAGAAGCCACCCGCCAAAAGGAAGCTCCCTGACCGCCAGGATAAACAGGAAGTAACCGATGATATAGGCCAGAAAATTGTGGTTTTTCAAGCCAAGAGCGCGGAAAATGTACCCCCCAACAGCATAAGAAATAACGAGGACGGAAACCATGAGTGAGAAGACAAATGCAAGGGCAAGGAAAAAGGCGACCGGGATGCCGACTATGGAAAGGAGAAACAGGATAACAAGCAGTGGGGAAACAAAGGCAAGGACAAAACCCATGAGAAATGACCTTACCGGCGACTCCCTGACAGTCTCCTCAGTGCTGGTGAAAAGAGAGGGAAATACCGCCAGGACTATAAGCCCGGTTACGAATATGCTCACAAGAAGGAGAATGTTTAGCGCCTGGGCCAAAAGCTCAAGGTCGCTTGTTCCGTTACTCTTTTTAACGATAACTTCTCCTGCGCTTCCGTTGTTTTCGAGGTTTCCGCCCTCGACTCTCAAATTACCTCCAACTTCCCCCTCATTTGAAACCATCCCCGCATAGAAAACTGCGTCACGCCCGATAACTGCGCCTGGAAGGATTTTTGCCGAGCCGCCAGCAAATAGCAGGTTCGTGGAAACGTTTCCCTTGACGTTAACTGTCCCCCCAATAGCAACCAGCCGGCCATATACCTCAGAATTAACGTCAATATCCCCGCCGATTGCCAGCACGTCTCCTTGAACCGGCTCGTTCAGCACAACCTTGCCTCCCCCAAGTATTGCGCCGCTGACGGGAGCATCCACATAGATTGTGCCTGCAGTTACGAATATATCATCCTGAATGGGCTCGCTTACATAGACAGTATCTCCGGAAATAACTTCCAGGGCAAAAGCAGCTTGTGAGAACAGCAGGAAAAGCAGAAGGGCAAGCACTGGCAAGTGACCTGAAAAAACGCCTGCCGACAAAAACCGCTTAGGCATAATCATCTAGAAAAAACAGCCATATATATCAGTATGGAGAAGGAAATCGTATACGAGGGGGGCGAAGACACCTACTTTCTTCTGGAGTGCATCGAAAAGGAAATTGGAAGCCGGAAAATTGAAAGTGCGATTGAAATAGGCACTGGAAGCGGAATCATCTCGATTGCACTTTCCCCAAAAATAGGGAAGATTATCGCAATAGACATCAATCCGGATGCCCTGAAGCGCGCAAAAAAGGAGGCATTGGAAAAAGGAGCAAAAAACATCGAGTTTGCCGAAAGCGACCTGTTCGAAAAAGTAGCCGGAAAATTTGACCTTGTTTTCTTCAACCCGCCATACCTGCCGGGAAAGGGGGAAAAATGCCTCTGCGGCGGAAAGAACGGGCAGGAGGTGACAGAAAGGTTTTTGCAGAATGTCGGAAATCACCTAGAAAATACGGGCGAGGCAATAGTTCTGCTTTCAAGTTTTAACCAAGTGGAAATGCTGAAGAAAAAATACGGGCTGGAAATAATTGCCGAAAAAAAACTTTGGTTTGAGTCGCTTTGGTGTGCAAAACTTTCCTCTAAGCACCCAAAATTAAGACTTTCCTAAACACCCCCTCACTTATTCTGCGGCTCTCTCCCAAACAGCATATATAGCAGGCACTTGGATAATTATGGCACTAGTAAAAGAATTCAAGGATTTCCTGAAGGAATACAAGGTTGTGGGGCTTGCAGTGGCGTTCATAATGGGCGTTGCAGTAACTGCTCTTGTCAAGTCCCTTGTCGACAATGTCATAATGCCCGTGGTGACGTTTTTCATACCCGGAGGCGCATGGAAAACAGCAACCTTTGCGTTAGGCCCTGTCATAATTGGGTGGGGGCCTTTCCTGGCCGAGCTCATAAATTTCGTCATAATAGCCGCAGTTGTATTCCTAATCGCAAAGATGGTCCTAAAGGAAGAGAAAGTGACCAAAAAGTAGCCCAAACCACACCTGCAAAGCAATTTTTTCTTTTTTAAAAAATTCCAAAAAAGGCAAAATTTTCAGTCCTCCCAGACATAGCTTTTCGCCTTTTTCACCTTGTCGGAAATCTTCTGCTTCAGCGTCTTCCTCCGAAATTCATACTTTCCCGGGCGCACCTTTTCGCTCAGCGCTTCGCCCGCACCCACCAGGAGCTGGTAGCCCTTGTCAATGTGGGGCTTGACCCTTCCAATTTCCTCGTCAATGCTTATAGGCACATATGTCCTCTTGACCGACGTCACCTGCGAAGGGAAAATGCTCCTGTTTCCCACGACTATGAAACTGATGAGGCAGCCAATTGCAGCGTAAGGCGCGACGTGGGAGCCGAAAAGCTCGACTGCAAGAATGCTTGCGGCAATCGGCGTTCCGGTAACGCCCGCCAAAACCGCGACAAGCCCTATTGCAGAAAAGGTGGCCATGTCCTCACTAAAAACCTGCGCAAAAAAATTTCCTGAAGTCGCCCCGACAAAAAACACCGGAGTGATTACCCCCCCGCTTCCCCCAAATCCGAGAGTTATCGAAGTAAATATCGTCTTAAGCGCGAAAGCTTCCGGGTCGGCCGGGTTTCCCTGCAAGGAGGACTGCACCGAGCCAAGGCCAAGGCCCAGATACTGGGTGGAAAAAGAGAATGCAAGGACAACCAGGACAAGCCCCGCCACAAAGCCCTTCAAGGGTGCCCAGATGTTGAACTTGCCTGAAAAGGACTTGCAGCTTTTCAAGGCAAACATGAAAAACGCTGAGCACACGCCAAAAAACAGTCCAGCAATTATAAGGTCAAAAAAGAAGCTCTGGCTGAATACAGGCACAATGTCAATTGGCTGGTAAAAATAAGTTATGCCCATTGCAGAAGAAACCTGGTAGCCAATAACCCCCGCAATAAACGCCGGCAGAAGAATTTCATAGAGAAGGCTTCCCATAAAAAGCACTTCGACTCCGAAAATCGCGCCTGCAATCGGCGTTCCAAAGACAGACGCAAATCCCGCGCTTATGCCGCAGATAGTAAGCTTTCGCCTGTCTTCGTCATTCAGGTTCATGAAGCTCCCAAAAAGAGAGCCAAGACCCGCGCCGACATCCGCCGCCGGCGCTTCTTTTCCCGCGGAGCCGCCGGAAGCAATAGTGAGTATCGGCATAATAAAGGCCTTTGGAATCGACATGGCCGGAATTTTCTTCAGGTGGTGCACGTATTTTATGACCCCATCCGTGCTGCATGCGTCCGCCTCGGGAAAGACATATTTTCTTATGAAAGCGACCAGAAACAGCGAAAAGGGGAGGAAGAGAAAATACATCGGGTGGCCTGCCCCAAGCCGGAGCGCCCATTCCAAAACCCTGAGAAAGAATGCCGTGGAAAGGCCTACCAGAATCCCAACTGCTCCTGCCAGAAGGGACCATTTCAGTATGCCTGCAAAGAGAAGGGTTTCCTCGTAAATCTGGCGGGACATAATTTAAGACCCATTTCCTAAAAATAATACACCTGTCGGCAAAATCCAGCCCGAATTGTCAAGATGCCTTCCTGGCGAGCTTCTGGCTAATTAAAACTTTTCAAAGTCTTGTTATGCAGGACGGAGACTTTGTGGAAATCGAATATACCGGGACTTTAAAGGACACCGGAGAGATTTTTGACCTTACAAGCGAATCGCTTGCAAAAGAAAAGGACATTTACAACAAGGACGCCCGCTACGGTCCGCTCAAAATTATAATGGGCGAGGGCTTTGTGATAAAAGGTCTTGAAGATGCCATAAGGCAGATGAAAGTGGGCGAGGAGAAAAAAATAGAGCTTGAGGCAAAAGACGCGTTTGGCGAAAGAAAGGCAGACCTCATAAAAGTCGTGTCCGAGTCGGAGTTGAGGCGGCAGAAGATTATGCCTTACCCGGGAATGATTCTTGATATGGGCGAGGTAAAGGCAAAAATCCAGTCAGTAAACTCCGGAAGGGTAAGGATTGACTTCAACAATCCCCTTGCGGGAAGGGACGTGGAGTATGTCGTAAAAGTCAACAAGAAGCTCGAAGGCGCGCCTGAAAAAGCCGCGGCGATATCGGAATTCTTCTGCAAGGATGCCCCGGTAAAGGTTGAGGAGAAAGTAGCAGTAATCGAGGAGAAAACCCAGCTTCCGGAAGCCCTGAAGCAAAGAGTGGCGGAACTTATGAAAAAATACGTTCCTGTCGAGAAGGTTGAGTTTAAGCGGGTTTTCTAGAAAGGCGTTTTTAAGAATTATGTTTGAGCGGCTTGGACAGTACAGGGATTCTGCAAACCGGTTTATACAGGCCAAATCGGAAATGGCCCAGCTCACTCCAAAGGCGTATGTTTCCAAGGGAGTTGCTGCGGGCGCCATAGTTCTTGGCGGGCTACCTATTGCCAACTGTTATCTCCACCAGCCACCAGTGGAACTTATGAACGTTTACGGCAGAAGCATCTATGATACTTACCTATTTGGAGCCTCAATCCTTGTGATGGAGCTCTTCGGGCTAAACACCCTCAGGAATCTTGCAAAAGGCAAAAATCCCTGCAGCAGGCGCAAATAATAGCAGAGTTTGATATTAGGTTATGCTCTGCGGCAAAGTTGTCAGGGTTATTGAGAGTGATGGGAAAAAATACACTTTCCGCTACCCCTGTTTTGAAGACTACCCTGAAACGAGAAAATATTTCAACCGGCTTATAGCGGAAGGCGCAATGATTGGCTCTGACCGGAAAAGCAGCACAAGTGAAGAGATGGAGCATACTGCAGCCACCCTCAAAAGAATTGAAGGGAAAACAAAAGTCCTCCTGCTGGTGGAGCATGAGGGCAGAATCTTCGGAGAAGCAAAGGTAGACAAAAAGACAGGCGTCAAAAGCCATGTCGGGGAACTGGGAATAAACCTCGACAAAGCTCTTCGCGGAAAAGGCCTGGGGCAGGCGCTGATGGAAGAAATAATCAAAGAGGCAAAAAAGCGCCTCAGAATTGAAATGCTCGAACTTCAGGGGTTTTCCCAAAACAAGGCGGCAATCGGGCTTTACAAAAAGATGGGCTTTAGGGAAGCGGGAACCATAAAACGGGCACTCAAAAGAAACGGAAAATATTATGACCAGATAACAATGGTGAAGTATCTCAAGTAATAAGTTAGGTATAGATATTTATTATGGCAGCTAAGAAAAAGCAGGCCCCCTTCAAGAAGCCCGGATGGAAAGCCCTTCCTGAGGGAGCCGTAATTCCACAGTCCATTTCAAGAACCCGAAATACTGGAAGCTGGAGTTCCGTAAAGCCCGTATGGGACAAGAAAAAATGCGTTAATTGCATGCTTTGCGCACTCTACTGCCCCGAAAGCTGCATTCCGGAGAAGGATGGAAAGCGGCTCGAGACAGACCTGACACACTGCAAAGGCTGCGGAATCTGCGCTCTGGAATGCCCGGTCAAAGCCATAAAGATGGAGCATAAATAAGTAGGGAACCCCAGGAAAGGCTCAATTTTGAAATCATAAAACCGTAAATATATCTTGCAGCCAATATACTTATGGCAAAACCCAAGCTATTTATTTTCGACGTAGACGGCTCATTTAGAGATTCATCTAAAGCCATAAGCGAAGGCATTTCCTCGGGTTTTATTTCTATAGGCCAGAGATACCCTTACAAGACAAAGGAAGTCTGGAACCTGATGGGGGTTGGAAAGTACAACTCCCGCTTAAAGCTAATTGAAGCGCTTTACGCCATCAGCATGCTCAAAAAAGACATAAATGAAATTCTCTCAAACCCCGATGCCGAAAAAGAGCTGGACTACATGACACAAAACAACCTAAATGACGCCGACAGGGCAAGAATAGAGAAAATCTGCGAGATAAGCACAAAGTTTCTTACAACCAGCATGGCGCGACAACTCATAGAGGTCTACCCTTATGGAGTTGGGGCAATTGACCTACTCAAAAGCAAAAATTACAAGGTTGCAATACTTACAAACTCCGGGATTGAAACTGTCAGGCGAGACCTAAATCACCTTGGCCTGGAGGGATTTTCCGGAATAGTTGCAAAAGAGGACCTGCCCGGCAACAAGCCGTCAGGAGAAGGCATAAAAAAGCTCATGGACTCTCTAGGTATGGGTCCTGAGGAAACTCTGCACACTGGAGACTCAGCAGTCGACATACGCGCCGCCAAAGATGCAGGATGCCTTTCGGCAGCCATTCTTTGCGGAACGGGCCTCGACCACCACCTCAGAAAAGAAAACCCAGACCACATATTCCAGAATGTCTGGGACTTAAGCAAGCATTTCTGCAGGGATTAAGTGGGAGCAGGGAATATATATTATGAGATATAACTTTATGAGGAAAGACCCTGAAAAGGTTTTGAAATTCATTGTCATTTCCGGGGTCGTCCTGATTGCAATCGGCTTTTTCGCCTTTATTTCCCTTAAATCAACTGACGATGTGCAAAAGCCGGACAATTCAAGCCAGGACCTTGATCCCTCAGAAGAAGAGCTCTATGCATGCGAGTCAGACAGCGACTGCCTGATGGTTAACGGAGACTGCTGCGGCTGCGAGCTTGGCGGAAGCTCCATTGCAATAAACGCAAAATATGCTGATTACTGGAATAAAAAACTGGTGCCTGAGTGCAAGGAGTTTTCCTGCCCGGATATTACGCCCGAAGACATCCGGTGCGACTTCTTCCCACAGTGCCTTAAAAACAAATGCTCAGTTACTTACGCAATGTAAAAGCGCTTCTTACTTATTAGCCAATACCTAAAGTTATGATACTGGTTGACGCAAATGTTGCTTTGGAGTACAAAAAAATACCCTTGTTTTTCCACAAGAGCCAGATAGCGTTCACCGGCCCAGTGCTTGGAGAAATAAAGCGGCTTGCGGGGGAGGAAAATGAAAAAGTTCTCCTTACCCTTGTCGAAGGCGTAAAAGTCGTAGAAACTGAGGCAAAAAATGCAGACCTGTCGATTGTCGAGGCGGCTTCAAAATACAGGTGCAGCGTAGCAACGCTTGACAAGCAGCTCATAGGTAAGCTCAAAAAGGGAGGCATTACCGTTTTAAAGTCAAGAGGCGAGATAATACAGGCGCTAAACGACTGAAAGAAATGATTTTTGGCGGTTTAAGAAGGTTTTCCAAAAAATAGATAATATCTAGTATAATTATGGCCAATCTGGGTTATACCATAGGCGTAAGCTCCGGGGTTTTCAGCATGGCGTCTCCGCAGGAAAAGATAGGCCAGATTGACCTTGCCCAGAAGGGCTTTTATACTGCATTTAAGGGCGTTACATTTACACAGATTGACCTCGAAACTTCCGCAGAGTTTCTTGCGCCAGGAGTCATGAAAAAGCTAGAGCAGCTAAGGGAGATGAATATCCATTACGGAATACACGGCCTCTCCACTGCAATGGGCGCAAACGGAATCCTCCTGGATTCGGCTGTAAAAGAAGACTGGGAAAGGACGCACGCATGCCTCCTTCGTGATATAGAGAGAAGCGGCAAGGCAAAAGCAATGTACCTTCTTCAGCACGCCTCTGAAACCAAGCCCTATGGCTGGCTTGGTAAAGACTTCCAGTCAACTCAGGTAGTTGATATCTGGGGAAGGCCGCTCTGGATTTTCCTGCAGGAAAACGAGAATGTCTTCAACTGGCTCATACACCAGGAAGAGATAAGGATAGTTGCAGGAAGCACTGTGGAAGACATCATAGAAGATCCCCGGAACCCAGAAAAATACAGCCCAAAGGCCAAGGAAGAAGTAAAAGCTGAAATGGACAAAGAAGGGAAAACTATTACACAGTCAACGCCACCCGAACAGGCTCAGAAACTATTGCAGGAATTCCAGAAGAGGGTTGACGAAAGGATAAAAAAGCTTATTGAGAAATCCGCTCCAGAAATTGTAAAGTTCTATACTGTAGAAAAGCTAAAAAGATCTGAGCTTAGCTATGGCCCTGAAAGACTGGCATATCTCTCGATTGGAAAGTGGATGTCCGACAAGGGCGACCCGCTCTGGAAAGACATTACAAAAGGCAAAAAGATGGAAAACGTGAAAAACGACCCTTACATCTGGGTCCCGGCAGTTTCGCTGAAGTATATCTGGGGGCATTTTTTCCCGGAAGAGGCAAAAGGGAAGTGCGGTGAGCACTGCTTCAAGGACCCTAAACCCTTCCTAAGCCAATACCAAATCCCATTCGTAATCGAGACCGAAACAATGAAGTCAGGAATGGAGGACCTGCCAAGAGCTGCCAACCCCGCGCACTTTGTGATACTTTGCAGGGAGATGGAAAAGGCAGGGTGCAAGTGGTTTAGGACTGCAATCGACTTTGAGCACTGCCTTGGAGCCGAGCTTGACCCTGACAAGTTCATAGAAGAAATGGGCTCTGGAAGCGCAAGGTATGTGAACACGCTTCACGTCGGCTGGCCCACTCCGCTTGGCCCGGCTCACGTCCCAATCTACCTTGGCTCCGAGCAGCAGGAGCAGCTCTACAGGTGGATGTATATGCTCAGGAAAAGGGGCTTTGACGAAAGCGAAACTAGATTCATAATTTTCGAGAGAGCCGGCGGCGTCGGCGGCGACCCTGTTGACCAGAGCACGATGTCCCTCAAGAAAAACGTGGAGTTTCTCCGAAAAGATGTTCCCCCCGAAAAGCTTTCCGAGCCCGAAAATCTACATTTTTACGGGCTGGAGGATTCGGCCATCAAGATGCAGGAAACCCAAATCCAGGAGCACTTCATGGACCCGATAAAGGGGCTCTTGCAGGTCGTGGAAGAGCAGCACGGATTCATCGGAGGGCAGGCCGTAGGAAAGGGCAAGATGAAGGAATGGGAAGCAGGCAAGATGAGGTAAGCGACTTTTCAGGAAATATGCTGTAGTGGAGCTATTTGGCAAGCAGAATCCGATTTTAATTTTAAATCAATTTACGCATAATCATATTTGTATGTTGCGCTAAAGATGACGGGAAAAACTTTTTGTGCTGGTGAAACTAGCAATGAAAAGAAGGCGCAGCTAAACGGACCGCTCATAGGGTGCAGAATTCCAAAGGACTTTTTTACGACCCAGGGAAAGGGCGAAAGCGACATAACGGTCCACGCCGGCTCGTACCACCTCGCCCTCAAGGATGCCGGAATTGAAATGTGCAACATCATGACTTACTCGTCCATCCTTCCAGGAATAGCAAGAGAAATCGAGCGGCCAAACGAGCTTGCCCACGGCTCGGTCATGGAAACCATAATGGCGGTTTCAACTGCCGAGAAAGGAACGCGCGCAACTGCCGCGATAATTTTCGGCTGGCTTTATGACAGGAAAACCGGAGAAAAGTTCGGCGGGCTTGTCTGCGAGTACAACGGCGACCTGCCTGAAGCGGAGGCAGAAAAGCAGCTTCGCTCAAGCATAGAAGAATTGTATTTCAACGGGTTTTCGGAAAAGTACGAGCTAAAAAACATAAAGCTCCTGGCGGAAAGCTTCGTCCCCAAAAAGAAGTTTGGAACAGCAATGGTGGTCATCGGCTTTGTCAATTACGTTTATCCTGTGCTTGAATAAGGTTTGGCTTTCTGTATTTATGGTCTGCACAGAAAAAGAAAGGGAACTTGCTGAAAAATTTCTGGCACTTGTCGAACGAACCGACATCGAGCCGGATGGGGTCTGCGCCAGTATCATAATGGAGCTTAGAAAGTGCAAGAAGCTCAACCAGGAGATGAAACGAATCAGGGAAATGGCTGAAGAGGTTGCTTCCCTATGGATTCCCTACGACGAGGAGAACCGGGAAAAGGCAAAGGGATTATTTATGGAACTGACGGATAAGCTAGTAAAAATCGCAGATAAGACCTAATTATACTTCTTAAACCCAATTCTCTGGGCGACCTGCCTGAAGCAGTGCCTACAGTAGAAAAGCTTGTATTTAGATATCACTCCTGTGGTGCATCCGCATCTCCTGCAGGTAGCTGGAGTTTCATGGGTTTTCTTTTCTGCCATAAATAGTGCTGTATAAGTTTTAATTAATTTCTTCTATGGCTTCAGAGGTGGAAACCCTGGTAAATTCCTCCAATTTCTGCAGGTTTTCCCAGTTTTTGTCGACTTCCTCCTGGATTTTCTCGACCACATGGCGGTTTTGTTCGGTCAGAAGGTGCCTGAAGCGCCCCTGCATCCTCAGGAATTCCTCAACAGGCGCCTTTCTCTTGGGGACGTAATTTATCTTGTAAACTCCCCGGTTGTACTCGTAAAGCGGCCAGTAGCAGGTTTCGGCGGCAAGCTTTGAAAGCTCGACTGTCCTTCCGGAGTCGAATTTCCAGTTTGTGGGGCACGGTTGGAGCACCACAAGAACAGCAGGGGTGTTTTCAAAGGCGGTTTTTACCTTTCTGGTAAGGTCTGCGTAGTTGTGAAGCGCCATCTGCGCTACATAGGGTATATTGTGGGCAATCGCAATCTTTGCAAGGTCTTTTCTTGGAACCTCCTTTCCGTAGCTCACCTTTCCGGCGGGGGTTGTCGTGGAGCTTGCGCCAAGAGGGGTTGCAGAGCTTCTCTGGCTTCCGGTATTTTGGTAGGCCTCGTTGTCGTAAACAATGTAAACACAATCATGTCCTCTCTCAAGGGCGCCTGAAAGGGACTGAAGGCCAATGTCAAAAAAGCCCCCGTCGCCGCCTATTGCAAGGAAGTTAATCTTCTTTTTTATCTTGCCTTTCCTCCTGAAGACCTGATAAGCAGCTTCCGCACCGGAAATTGTTGCCGCTGCGTTTTCAAAAGCGTTATGAATCCAGGGAACTTTCCAGGAAGAGTAAGGGTAAGCGGTTGTTGCAACCTCAAGGCAGCCGGTCGCGTTAGCAACGACAAGATTATCGACCGACGAAAGAATCTGCTTTACAATTATCGGAACTCCGCAGCCCGCGCACATGCTGTGGCCCGGCTCGAGCCCGCATTTTTTTGCCACGATTTCCTTGGCGTTCATAAGTATATGTAGATAAAATAATTATCAAGGCAAATATTAAGTTTCAGATTTATTTCTTCCTCGTCTCGGCGATTTCCCCCGCCTTTTCGAAGTCCCCTCCTGTGTAGAGGAGGCCCCACAAAATACTCTTAAGCTCAGCTATCGGGACCCTGATTTGCTTTGTCGTGTCCCTGTCCCTCAGGGTCACGGTATCATCCTTGAGCGTGTCATAATCCACGGCGATGCAGATGGGAATTCCAACCTCATCAGACCTTGCGTACCTTTTCCCTATGCTTCCCTTGTCGTCGTACATGCTTGAAAAGCAATCCTTCAGGGACTCGTAAATTTCCCTTCCTTTCTCGGCAAGCCCGTCTTTTTTGACAATCGGGAAAACGCCAATCTTTGTTGGAGCTAAAGTCGGGTGAAGCTTAAGGTAAACCCGTTCTCCATCCTCTCTGTAAGCGTCTATCAGGACTGACAAAAACGCCCGGTCAAGACCCTGTGACGGCTCGATGACATGAGGTATGACTTTTTCGTGCGTTTCCTCCTCAAAGTAAGTGAGGTCTTTTCCGCTGAATTTTATGTGCTGCTTCAAGTCGAAGTCAGTCCTGTTGGACATGCCATGTATTTCCTTCCAGCCGAAAGGGAACTTGTATTCTATGTCCCAGCAGTCCACTGCATAGTGCGCCCGCTCGTCAGACAAGTGCTGGCGAAGACGGAGCTTCTCAGGCGAAATGCCAAGTTCCAAGAACCAGTTAAGAGTCTCATAAAGCCAGTAGGCGTGCCAGCCCGTGCTTATCACCTTGTTTTCAACAGCAGAGCCAATTGTCATTTTCACCGGCTCGCCCTCCTTTTCCTGGGCTTCTGCGCTGTAAATCATCACTTCAAACTTCAGGACATCGCCCTTGAGATATGGGCACTCGTCAAGCTTTTTTGGGTGGACAAAAAACTCGATTTCCATCTGCTCGAATTCCCGCAAGCGAAACAAAAAGTCCCGTGGCGAAATCTCGTTTCGGTAAGCCCTTCCCATCTGGGCGATTCCAAATGGAAGCTTTACCCTTGCCGTCTCGACAACGGACTTGAAGTTGGTAAAAATCATCTGCGCGGTTTCAGGGCGAAGGTATGCTATGTGCGCATCGTCCTCGATTGGCCCGACAAAAGTCTTGAACATCAGGTTGAACTTTCTTGCAGGGCTCAGTTCCCCCTTGCACTTGGGGCAGACAAGATTGCACTCCCTTATCTTTTCGTTGAACTGCTCCAAAGTCCAGCCGTCGGCTGAAACTCCAAGAACATCCTCAATCAGGTGGTCTGCACGTATCCTGTAGCCGCACTTCCTGCAGTCCACAAGCGGGTCAGCAAAGCCGTCGACGTGGCCTGATGCGGTCCAGACCTGGGGGTGGTTTACCGTGCAGGCGTCAACCCCCACAACATCTTCCCTGCCTCTTACAAACCTCTTCCACCAGGATTCCTTCAGGTTAAGCTTCATCTCGGAGCCAAGCGGGCCATAGTCATAAAACCCGGCAAAACCGCCGTAAATCTCGCAGGAAGGAAAAACAAACGCTCTCCTTTTGCATAAATTCGCAATTTTCTGGAGTGTTTCGACCTTCTCTTTCTCTACCTGCGCCATAATAAAAATGGGGATTTTAATATAGCAAGCTACTTTTTAGCCCGCTGGTTTCAAGCCAGAATGCGCATAGGCGCCAGAGTCTTGCAAATATGAGTATTAATCATTTTTGTGTAGTTATCGTATATGTCCAGCAAAACATATGGGGGATTAACAGAAGGCATTTCCAGCCGCCTTAAGGAAAGAGAAGTGCTTCAGAACTATTCTAAATGGAGGGGAGAGCTCAGAAAGTACATGTTGGAAGAGGAAATTAGACCCGTTTGGGGGAGAGGCCTTGAGGAAGCTGAAGTTGCCACATTTTATGATAACGCTAAGGACTTATTGTACTCTACAGATTTGCCTCCTGAAAGAATCCCCATCGTCGCCCGGAAGATTGGTGGAAACTGGAAACATATTCAAGAGGATGGAATTTATCTGTCCTGCCTTATAAACAACTGCAAAGATAGCGAAACTATCACTCTGGAGATACCGCCAAGCGGTACCTTTGAAAACCAGCTAGCCCAGTATCTATCAAAGAATATTTTCCTTCATGACTGGTGCTATTTTGGCATGAATACTTCTGAAGGAACAATTAAAGTTATTAATCCGGGAGGGAATATCCTCCACGATTTAGGATATAGGATGAGTGGGGGGAAAATAATTCTGGAAGGAAATGCGTCCGTGAATGTTGGCCAATTGATGACTGGAGGAGAAATCACCGTGAATGGGAACACGGGGCATAAATTGGGCAATCAAATGAAAGGCGGAAGAATAACTGTCAACGGCAAAGCAGACGACGTGAGCAGAATGAAGGGTGGACATGTGCTTGTTGAAGGAGATGCTCATTCTCTGGGGCGCGACATGAGCGGTGGAGAAATACTCGTAAAGGGAAATTTACTTGTATCGGAAAATGCTGGCCCTCAAATTGGGGCGGGAATGACGGGTGGAAAAATAACCATCGAAGGCAAGATAATAGACCTGACGGACAAAAAGAGATATCTGGGGTTAAAAGGCAAATGCAATGTAGGGCTTATAAGCAAAGATTTTAAGGGCGGGGAAATATACTTGGGAGACACGCTGATTGCAAAAGACGGAGAAGTCTATTGGCAAGACCTCTATCGGCACTTTAGTTAGGGTTAATGCCAAGAGGCCTGATTTTTGGTTGAAAATTGCACCTTGAAAGAAACGATGCTATAGGAAGCATTCTCTCATCAATTCCAAAACACTCTCGTAAAATGAAGGAGCAAGACCCTATTTGCCCATAAGGCCTTTTCAGCACCAACTAATTTCTGGCAAAACACTGCATTGTATTTATAGGAAGCTATATTATGATATCTGCGAAGGAGCGGGATACCTTATTTATAAAACTCTCCGGAAATGAAAGCTTAAATGACCTCCAGAACGCCATCGAAGTGCACGAGATTACCTCAGGCACCCTGAGGGGCTTTGGCAATCTCAAGGTGATGGAGGGGGAAAACAAAATCGTGGACGGCGGAGACGGCATCATCGAGGGGGTCATCTCAGAAATGGATGGAAAGCCGCTTTTGGACATTTACTGCTACGCAAACAACTTCGCGGGAAAGGTGAAAAACTTCGTGGTAAACGACTTCACGGTAACTGTCACGTGCTTTTACGAAGTCGCCCTCATTTCCAGGGCAAACGAGAAAGGGGAAGTGCAGATGACTATTGCGCCGGAGAAAATCCGGTTCTCGGGAATATCCGAAAAGAAGGAAGAGGGGCCTGCAGAGCAAACCAAAACGCCTGAAGCAAGCCCCCGGCAGGATGCTCCCCCAAATTAAGGGAATCTCTCTTGGAGAGGCAAAAAATCAGCCAGTTTTAAAATCTGAAACTACCTCCAAGTATTTACAGTTTTCATTTGGATTATTATGGTGCTAAGCAGCAGACAGATTGCAACTATGCCAAATCCTCCAAAGAGCACCATATCCACTACAGGGGCACCGAAAGAAATAGATTTTTACTGGCATCAACCCAAGGAAAGCACCAGAAGGCTTTATTCGGACCGTGTCAACAATGCAACCACCCTAACAGAACTTTACGGCATTGAACAAGCAAGGGCTACCTATAGCTCAGGAGCTTCTCCCTTAGGCCAATTCGTCCGTGAGCTGAGGGGTTTTGATGAATTTCTGGAAGATGGTCCCATTAATACAACAAAATTCCTTCTTTACACCGCCCGTGATGGCAAGAAGCTCATTAGTTCAAAACGAGAAAACCCCGACCGGGATATAGAACATACCCTCGATAAATTTGGGCTTATTGTAAATGAGGACATGGTGATGATGAGCCCCGATCTCTTGTGCTGGATGCCGAAATGGCTGAATTCCTTAGGATGCCTGCCCTTCCTATGTCCGAGAAAACAGTCGATAAGGCCCAAAGAATTGCAAGACATTACCCTTTGGACATACAAGAAAAACTCAATGGGCCGAAAACCTTCTTTGAAGGCCTTATGCAAGGCGCTGCTTACGAGATGGGCCTGGACCACACATTGCTGCGTGGGCCTGACTATGAGCAGGAGTCGCTGGAAGATTTTATGTGGAGGAATGGGCGTACGCCTTATAAAGCACTTCGCGAAGACCCCATGACCCTACTGGGAAGAAGCATATACGAAGAGCATATGCAAGAATTGAATGGAGGGGGGAAAGAAACCAAACCTGTAAAAAAGAGAAAAACACCCCCCCAGAAGCCAAGAATTAAGCGAACCCCCCAAACCCAGGTTGACTTGAAAAAAGCTCAAGAGACACCTGTAAGTTCAAATGCAGAAATCGCCCAAATCAAATTCAAAGAATATGGCGACCCGGGAAAATCTCTTGGTCCCGCAAAAGACCCCAAGGCAAGAGGTTCTGTACAATTCATGAATAGCTTGTATGCATACCCGACATTCGACCCGGAAAGCCCGCTGCTAAAAAGACATCTTGGCGGTTTTTCTGCGACTAGCACAGGAAGCGCCGCAAGAGAACTTCGGCTTAGGGAACTTCAGAAAAGTGGCAAAAGCATAATTGATATTAAGCCATACGAAGACCCGGGAAAATCTATGGGGGTTGCAAACGACCAAATAGCAAGAAGGTCAGTAGTTCAGCAGTCAGGAAGCCTGTATGGCCCGCTAGATGTTGACCCTGCCGCTTCACTTCTAGATCGCTTCCACACCGGAACTGCACAGGGAACCGGAAGCTCATCGAGAAATGCCGAGTTTCGGAAAAAGTACAGAGAGCGGCTCGATCAACAAGAAACCCCACTAAGCCCAGCACCAACTCTCACGCCAGAGCACCCGGAAAGTGACCTCTATCAGGATATTCCAAGACGTGCGAGTCAGCCACCAGAGAAGCTTATGCCTTTAAACCTCAGTACTTCCCCCACCAATGAACCCATAAAAAGAAGACGGTCTCGAAAGACTAAACCTGCATTGGGAGAAAGCCCTAAGGTTTCAGAGCCCCTCATCTCACCGCCCTCACCGGGAAACCCAGAAATCATATCCAGGATATATCCTCTGGCAAGACTAGCTCTGGAATACCGTTTGGAAGCCACGGGTAGTCATTTAGCAAGTTATGACCTAAGAAAATTAAAAACAGAAGCCCTGTCCACCGGTGACGAAGAGTTTTCTAGACTATGCAGGACTTACCTGGACCGGCACGGCTACAACGGCCAGGGGCCAGAAATACTCAAGGTGCTAGACAGTTGCACAGGCCCGGAATGGAGAGGGGTAAGAAAAATGTTCTATGAGTCAGCAAAATCCTGAAAACCCATATATCCGTCTCAGAGAGGGGCCTCTTCCAGAAACTGACCTAAAAAAGCTTTAATCAGCAATAATTTATGGATAAATCTTACAAGGAGAACCCGGAACTCATTAAAAAATGGGAGAAGCTTGAGGTTTCAAACTTCAAAAACAAGGGCGAAAAATACGTGATTGACTCCCCTCCGCCATACCCCTCAGGCGAGCTTCACCTGGGAAACACGCTTAACTGGACATGGATGGATGCGATTGCAAGGTTCCAGAGAATGAGCGGAAAGGATGTTTTCTTTGCCCAGGGCTGGGACGTCCATGGGATGCCAACCGAGGTAAAAGTCGAGATGGCCTTTGGAAAGAAAGCCCACGAGGTCGAAAGAACTTTGTGGAGAAAGATGTGCAGGGACTGGTCCGAGAAAAATATTTCCGGGATGAAAGAGATGATAATAAAGCTTGGCTCCTCTATCGACTGGTCAAGCGAATTTCGAACATCTGACCCCAATTACATCAAGCACGTGCAAAAATCCTTCCTTGACCTCCAGAAAAAGGGGTACATCTACCAGGCAAAGCACCCGGTAAACTTCTGCACTACCTGCAGCACTGCCATATCCGACGCTGAGGTAGAGTATGCTGAAAGGGCGACAAAAATCAGCTACATAATTTTCGAAGCAGAAGGCGGGGAAAAGGTGGAGATTGCAACAACCCGGCCTGAGCTGATGGCAAGCTGCGTCGCTGTCGCGGTAAACCCTGAAGATAGGCCAGAGCTTGTCGGAAAGAAAATAAAAGTCCCGATATTTGGGCGGCAGGTAAAGATTATTGCCTCAAAAGAGGTAGACCCAAAGTTTGGAACAGGGGTCGTAATGATTTGCGCTTTTGGCGACAAGCAGGATGTCGAGTGGATTTTGTCAAACAATCTTCCGATAATCGAGAGCATCGACGAAGAGGGGAAAATGGTTGTCGAACCCTACAAAGGGCTCACTACAGCAGAAGCAAAGGAGAAAATTCTTGCAGACCTTAAGGAAAAAGGGCTTGTAACAAAAATCGAGCCCTTGCAGCAAAAGGTAGGAACCTGCTGGAGGTGCCACAAGCCAATAGAAATACTGAGCAGGGAGCAGTGGTTTGTAGCTGCCACAAAATTCAAGGACAAGGTTATCGAGGAGACAAAGAAAGTCAACTGGATTCCTGATTACATGCAGCACCGCCAGATAGACTGGACAAACAACATGAACTGGGACTGGTGCATCTCGAGAAAAAAGGTTTACGGCACGCCCATCCCGGTCTGGTACTGCCCACGGTGCGGAGAGCTTTACCTGCCTAAAGCCGAGGAGCTTCCTGTCGACCCCGCAACAGACACTAGGGAGATAAAATGCAAGTGCGGCTCTCTTATGAGGGGAGAGACAAACACGCTTGATACCTGGATGGACTCTTCAGTCACTATTGCCTACATCTGCTCACTTAAGGGAGAATTTGACAAGATGTACCCGGCAGACCTCCAGCCAAACGGAAGCGACATAATCAGGACATGGGACTATTACCTGATGCTTAGGCACCTTATGTGGCTAGGCAAAAGGCCATATGAAAACTGCCTCATAAATGGAATGGTTTTGGGGGCAGACGGAAAGAAAATGTCAAAATCGCTTGGAAATTATGTTACTGCAAAGGAGCTTCTTGAAAAGTATCCTGTTGACGCGGTAAGGTACTGGACATACCTTGCAACCCCCGGCTCGAACATTATCTACTCTGAAGACCAGATTAAGAGAGGGGAATACCTGCTGATAAAGCTATGGAACTCTGCAAGGTTCTGCTCGCAGATGATGGAAAAGACAGAAAACCCAAAACTGATGCCAGTTGACCTCTGGATACTGTCGCGGCTCAAGGAGACAAATGAAAGGGTGAAAAAACACCTTGAGGACTATGAAATCTCAAAAGCAATGCTTGAAACCGAGCAGTTCTTCGTGTCGGAATTCTGCGATTATTACCTTGAGTTCATCAAATATAGGATTTACCAGGACATGGACGCGGCAGGCGCAAAGTCAACTCTTTACACAGTCCTGCTGTCCGTAATAGAAATGCTTGCCCCATTCTTCCCTTACATAACCGACTCCATCTACTCTGAGCTTTTCTCGGAAAAGGAAGAGGAAGACTCGATTCACCAGAGAAGATTCCCAAGCATAGAAGTGTTCGACGAGGAATCCCTGAAAACTGGGGAAGCCCTTAAGAAGGCAATATCCGAGGTGAGAAAATGGAAAATCTCGAAGCAAGTGTCCCTTGGAAAGGAAGTCGAAATGGTCGAGGTATCGCTCCCTAAAGAAGACCTTGAGAGAATCAAAAAAATCGAAACGGATGTGAAGATGATTTCAAGGGCTAAATCGGTAAAGTTGTGTGAAGGAGAACTCAGCGCTCAAGGCCACCTGTAGCCACACTTCAATGGTTTGAATACTAAAACTAAATTATCTGTCACTAGCCAAGGTATTCCGCAGGCCCATAGGCGTATGTGGGCTCAGGCGAAGCGTATTTGCGGACTCTGGCATTGGGGACATTCCAGGCAGTAACTGAACAGGTTTCAGCCACCTGGTGCTCAGTACACCATATTGCAATTGCATTCTCGCCAACCCGAAGGCCTGAGGTAATTGTTGCAGAGGAACTGCATGTTCCAGGGCAATGGCAACTGCCGCAACCGCAATTTCGTATGTATGTGCCGTCACCGGCATAAACCCACTGGCCGTCGTCGCTTAAAACTGAGATAGTCGATGCAGAAACCGAAGGCAACATAATTTTCGTCCGGATATACATGTCGCAATCCTCACACTGGTTCCAAAAGTCCGCAGAAACATCCGTAATTGCAGTCCATGGGGAGTCGTCATAGCCGACATTTGTCCAACCGGAAGGTCCAGAACAAGCACTGTTCTGAGTACGCGTCCAGATAGTCTTCCAGTCGGGCAGGGAATCAAATGTGCCTGCAAAATTACTTGTCGTGCTTACGGTGGCATTCCCATAATACATATAGATTGTCGTGTTCGTGGTTGCAGGGCTGCTGCAAACAACAGTAAGGTATCCCGTCTTTACATAGCCATAGCAGGTATCGCCACAGTTGGCATTGTTAAAAGTCCAGGTGCACGAACTTTGCCCAATGCAGTTTGGCTGGCCGGCACAACTTGCGCCCGCAGAACTATCACAGGCACCAAGATTGCTGCAGGCAGATGCACCGTACTTTATATACTTTACTTGCGATACAGTCGTGCCTGCCGGACAGGTCGCAGTGCAGGTGCCTCCTTCAGACGCCGAACAGCACTTAGTTGAAGTTGACGAGCCGCTGGAAGGAATCGAGGGAACCTCTACCCAGAATACGGCGCCCAAAGTGAATTTTTTCCTGATAAAGACATCATCCGGGGCAGAAGTCAGCGCATTCGCGCATCCCCAGGTGGATGTTGGAGCAAAAGGCCCATAGCCGGTATTCCAAGCAGAGTCATCGTAGGCCTTCTTGTACCAGTTTGTCGGCTCGCACGGATGGCTGCAGGTATAATACTTGAAGGAAGGGTTTGAAGAACAACTGGAATCCTTTGTAGACGCGCTTGAATCATCATCCGACTGGGCGATTACTGTCCTCCCATCAACAACCAGCTTAAGGTCAAGGCCCCCCTGGACAGTGCCCGTGTTCTCACCTCCATTTGCAACCCAGCAGGCAAGAGTGTTTTCCCCGGATTGCAGGGCACTTGAAACATCCACCTGCTTGTTCCACCAACCGGGCCCATGAGCTTCCGAAAGCACATTTACAACCATCTGATCGTTCAGGTAACACCTTACTCCATCATCATACGCGAGGTAAAGGGTTCCAGAAGATCCCATGCTGGCGCTTTCCCGCCAGTAGTCGACAAGCGTAAAACCGTCCGAAAGCGTAAAGCGCACATCGTCAAAATCGGCTTGCATGGCACTTGCACGAGGCACTTCGAGGCGAACCTGATAATTGGTCAGGCCAGAGGTTCCAAGATTACTGATGTAAACTGGCATCTTATAGGCATATCCAGGAAGCCCGCAGTGCCCGCAGTAGCTGCCGCCGCAGTTAAGCCCTGTTTCGTCGCAGTTCTGAACCAGGTCATTGCAGTGGAATGAAGTCCAGACTCCATTCACGCACGAGCCGTTGCCCGTATTGCACCAATTGTCTGTCGGGTCATCCCCACAACACTTCATCTGTATCGGGTCCCATGTCCCAGAATAGCAGTCCGTGCAGACAGTAGGGCTCAGATCAGGGTCGGCGCAGTTCCCCCCAGCCGATTCGCACCTTCCCTGCCCGGTACACTCGTCATAGGCACATTTGAGCCGATTGACATATTCGCACTGCTTGGATGAATTACAATTTTCGACAATGCAGTCGTCCTGGACACACTGCGAGACCCCACCCGGGCAACAGACCCATCCAGAAGAATCATTCTTCCCCGCACACTCCTCATCGTAGCAGTCCGATTTGCCGTCATTATCCTCATCACCGGGAACATTGCAAAGCTCCGTGTAACTGCACTCGCTGCTGTCTGCATAATCTGTCCGGCCATCGCAATCGTTGTCTATGCCATCATCACAATGTCCCGCTTCTGTAACTCCATAACCTCCGCACTGGCATGAGCAGTCGCCAGAGCAGGTGTCGCTTATAAGCTCAAAGTACCCAGAGCCAAAATCGCCGCACGTCCATTTCGTGTCACCTTCGCAATAGGAGCCCAAAACCGTGCATTCATCGGAACCTGAATTGCTCTGCGAAATCTCGCCAAGCCGGATGTCTTTTCCATACATCTCAAAATTTTTTATGTTTATCAGCCCACCGATGCTTTTAAGCTCATAGTTGAATAGAACCCCCTTGCCAAGGAGGTTTCCCCTCACCATTTGCGCGTAATCCGACAGGTCCCCCTGGCGGTTTTCCGAATAAGTAGTTTGCGTTATGTGCTCCAGACCTGTGAAGATATTGTAATAAAGTAGATCTTCGTCCCTTCGCACAATTGAGGTGTAATCTATCTGGGAATAGCTGTTGAAGATGCTGAAAAAAGTCAGGAGCGAATATGAAAACAGAACTGCGGCGATTATGTACCACTGGCCTTTCTGAATCCGGCCTTTCCTGAGGAATTTTTTAAATCCGGTAAATCTGGACATGGGGTACCCCATCTATAAGTTTAACGCTATTCCTATTAACAATGCCGCTTGCTATGGAACACTCGACGGCTTTTTCCCCGACAAGGTTTACGATGTGGCTGGCCCGAAGGAGTTCAGCCAATTCAGGTGACCCAACAAAACGCTCGAAGTAAAAGCTCTCCCGCACCAGAAAATCAAGCTCCCCATTCTTCAATGTTTTTCCGAGAAGCTCCCTATCACATGCGGCTAGGAGTGAAGGGTTTCCAGGGTAGAATTTGCATGCGATTTGCATAATATATTTCCCGATGCTTTATCTTGGGGCGCTGGTCGGTCCGGGTATTTGCTTAAATATCTATGTTTCCGAAGACTTAATACCTTCAAGGATTAGTTTTACTATGGTGCGCTCAAAAATATTGAAAAACTTTCGGATCCAGGTCCCTATGAAGAGATACGACGCTAGTTGCCGCTTTGAAGGAGAGGTACCGTCCCATCTCGCCGAGATGCTTCCCCTCTTCGGTTCAAGAAATGGAGATGCTTACACTAATTCTGGGGGCAGGGGAGCCATCATCACAAGCCCAGGCAGAAAAAATTCAGAGGAATGCTATCGGATTAAAGGCGCCGACCCCTTTGGATTCACAACCAAGCTTGTCTCCGATTCCGACAAAAACCGAATAGACTTTGTAAATATTGCACGTTCGTCTATTCCCGATAAAACGTTATCTGAAAGGGTTATACTTAATGGCGGGGATTATCCTTTCTGCCTCGACAACAGGAACCTGCCTTTCAACTTTCTTAACCTAACTAGCGCACATTGGGAAGAAACTGCTTTACAGGATCTGTCTAAAAAATATGAAAATTGGGGCCTAACTCACCCCTGCCAATACGTAGGCAGGATAGTTTACGACAAAGTACTATGGCAAGGAAGCCCCGTTTCTACAATGATATTCCTGATTCCAAACGCTGGAAGCGACCTGAGGGAAGAGGAGATTATGTCCCAAATTTGGAGAGAATTATTCAGGGCCCCCTACGACAAGCTTGAAAAATATGGTGGGATGGTGATGGACTTTTACGAAAAGCTCCTTCGAGGTCACGGATTCGAATGCAAGCTTATGAATGATTGCGGGATAAACCCCTCCATAGGATCAAACCGAATGCAGAATTATGTCCTGGGGAATGTTTCAAAAGGAGAAATAGGTCTATCCAGAATTGACCACGAGTTAAGTGAAAAGAAAGGTTCTGCCGCCCTAACCTCGTGCATATTTCCTGTAGTTCCAGACATCAAAAGCTGCATGGCCCAGTTGTCTCTGGCCACCCAAAGCTTAGAGCTTGATGAAGGCTCGTCTATTCCTGATATGGGTCCCTTCCCATCCGGAGGAAAATGCTATTACACTGCAGAGCAGTGCTATGTTGATGGAGAGCCTAATAGACGCGTAGAAATCACACCCCACACAAAGAAGCTCATTAGAGACACTGACAGAATATTTTTCGAAGCTTATAGAACAGGTTCTCCCGAACCGATAAAGGAAACAGAACTGATTCGTCTATGCGAAGCATTAAACATAATCTAACCCAGGCATAATTCTTGATGTATAAGTTCGATAGCTTGATCCCTTAAATCATTCCGCCAAGGGCCAGAACTGTAAAAATCCCCGCAGTGTTCAGGATAAAAGAGAGCATTGAAAATGTCCTTATAGAAACAACTCCGGTAGCCGCGAAAAGAAGGACGGCCATTTCATCGGGAAGGGGGGAAGCCATCACGAAAATGGCAAGAAGGATTATGAGGTGGCTCCTAAGAAAGCACGGCACAAAGCTGCCTATGCGGACACAGACCTTTTCTTCCGAAAGCATCTTAAGCTCATCCGAAAAAGAGTGAGTTACGAACCGGAAGATGATAAGGTCTGCAACCAGCGCGCCGATGCCGCCAATCAGCCCGGCAATAACAAGATTCTGGCTTTTCCCGAGCACAAGCAGGATTGCAGTTGCAGGGGCAGCGGTAAACCCATATGCATAGCCGACTCCGGCAAGAAAAGTCCCGGCATAGCCCAAAGAAGCAAGAGTTTCCCTCACCAAAAACATGCTCCTGGAAGAGAAAATCCAGAAAGCCAGGACAAACGTGAAGCAGAGCAAAAGGAGCTTTGGGTACTTAAGCTTCTGCGCCATACTGCTGGGATTAACCTTCAAAAAAGCCTGCAAAGCCATAAAATATAGCTTTAATTTAGACGTAAACCTACTGTAAGAGGAAGAAATATAAAAACTAATGGACCTGGTGGGATGCTCGTTCTTCACTAAAGCTCGGATGGCACCCAAAGCATCTTCGGGGCTTCAGGTTCGATTATGAAATAAGACTAATGGACCCGGTGGGATTCGATTGTGGAAACCCTTTTCCGGATAACTTGGCTAAAAAGGTCTTCACCCCAAAAGTAAACTTAACGGAGGCCTTATCGGCGTTCCACTAAATTCACGGTGCTATTCCGCAAAGCGGAAACTGCTTTCTTTTGGGATTGAAACCTTTTCTTCGCAAGAAAAGGGCTCACCCACGGCCTCTGCGTTGCAAACGCAGCGCTCTACCAGCTGAGCTACAGGCCCATAACTATAACAAGCGATAAATTTATGGATAATGCTTGAAATGCTTGTCTTGTGAAGATTTCACCGCTATAAAAGGTTTTCTTCGGTAGTTAATAAATGGAAATGAAGGTTAAAAAGAGCAAGAGCTGTGCTGAAATAGAGTTTACAGACTCAACCCCCAGCTTCGCAAATGCTCTCAGAAGGATAATGATAAGCGAAATACCGCTTAACGCCATAGAGGAGGTAAATATTACGGAAAACAACTCAGCACTCCAGGACGAGATGCTCTCCCACCGGCTTGGGCTCATCCCTGTAAAGGGGGAAGGAAGCTTCAAGCTAAAGGTTGAGGGGCCTCTGACCGTAATGTCTGCCAATATGCAGCCAATAGACGGAAACGTATCAATAGAGAACCTGGAAATACCTATCGTAGAGCTGCTTGAAAACCAGCGGCTTGACCTAACCTGCAAGACCCAGACAGGAACCGGAAAAGAGCACGCCAAATGGCAGGCAGCAGTGGTTTCATACGAGTACAAAAACCCTTCTAAAATAAAGCTCTGCGTCGAAAGCTGCTCAACCCTGCCGGAAGAAGAGATTATCAAAAGGGGCCTGGTCATACTCAAGAACAAGGTTCAGGAATTCAAGGACTCAGTTTCCAAGTACAAGTCAATCTAAGCCACTTTTAATTTGATTCTTAGGTAATTTTTAGCTCAGTTTAGCGGCAGGTATAAGCCATTTGGGCTGCAGTGTTATTAATGGAATGCCAAAGTCATTCCTTAAGGGATAAATAAATGCACGACTACCTAATTGTCGGGGGCGGTGTTGCTGGGCTCCGGCTTGGGAGCATCCTGAGAAACAAGAATGCCCTCCTGCTGGAAGAGCACAAAAACCTTGGGCCCCTGCGCTGCTCCGGGCTGGTTTCCTCACGAATACATGATTTTCTCGACCTTGAACGGGGCATAATCGAAAAAGAGGTCAAACAGGCGATTATCAGGTGCGGCCCCAAAAGATATGAACTTAACATAGACTCCCTTGTGCTGGACAAGGAAAAGCTCGAAAAATCCCTTTTGAAGCAGGCAAGGAAAAACCTGGAGGTAATGCCCGAGAGGGCTATTAAGATTACAGAAAGCGAAAACTGCGCCACGGTCCACACGAACAGAGGCACTCACCAGGCAAAGTACATTATCGGCTGTGACGGGGCAAATTCCCTAGTGGGAAGACATTTTCTGAAAAATATGCCAAAAAAAACCTACCTGGGGCAGTTTTTTTACTCAAAAGAGCCGCCAGGAGACGCTTATGAGGTCTTTTTCGACTCCCGGTATTCCGACCTTTTCGCCTGGACTGCCCCACGCAAAGGGCATGTCGAATACGGGCTTATCTCTGAAAAGGACCCCAAAAGGTACGGAAAGGTATTTTTGGGGGAAAAGATGCCCCTAAGGATTATCAAAGACGGCTGCGGGACAATCCCTGTAGGTCTCCAGCGGGCTTCTTTTGGCAAAGGAATTCTTCTGGGAAACGCTGCGGGACAGACAAAACCCCTCACTGGGGGCGGTATCATCTACTCCCTTATCGCTGCTGGTATCGCCTCAGAAGAGCTGGAAGGCGCAAAACCCTCTGGATTTTTGAGGTACGAAAAACGGTGCAAAAAGGCCTTCGGACGCGAGGTATTGCTTCAAAACTGGTTGAGAAAAGCGTACCGGCTTATGGGTGATCCGCAGAAATGCTGGTTTTTAGATCTGCTTTTTGGCAGGAAACGGCGCCTGGATATGGATTTCCCCCTAACCGGGCTACTAGGTTCAATATTTGGAATAAAGAGCCAGAAGCAATCCTCTAAGGCATTTTAAGCCAAATTCATAAAAATCAGCAAAAACCAGAGCATTAAACAGGAAAACCTATTTCCTCATCTCGACTGCTTCCGGCTTCATGAAAATGTTGACTTTGACTCCTATTGAGCCCATCTTTGGAAGAGCCATCGCATAGCCCTTTCTTACGTATTTGTCGGCCATATCCCCGGATTTCTTCATGTAGCCCCTCATAAACTTGTCCTTGTGCGTCTTTGCGCCGCTGAATTTGCCCTGGAAGATTATTTCCGCCCCCAGGACGTTGTCATTTCTCATTATCCGGTTCATGTGGAATTCCGCCAGCTTTCGGTAGTTTTTCCTGTTTTCAAGGCCTCTTGCGATATTGTGGGCGATAATCCTTGGCGCTAAAACGTCGTTAGCAATCCTCTGGATATCTATCTGAGCGTTTTCAATCCCAAATTTCCTCCTTATTTCATCCGTAAGCAAGGATATGGTCTGGCCACCCTCACCGATAATCATTCCCGGCTGGGTTGTGTATATAAGAACCCTGAGGGAAGTCGGCAGGTGTTGGACCTGTACGTCCTCGAAATTGACGTCCTTAAGCCGTGCGACAAGATAATCATAAATCTCTTCTTCCAGAACTCCGTTTTTTATGAAGATTTTTTCTTTCATTACTTATCTTATAAAATTTTTAAATCTAGATTATGGCAAAGAAAGAGAAGAAGAACCCGTCAAAGTCCAAGCACAAGCTTGTAAAGAAGAGTTCCTTCTATAAGGTGGAAGGCGAAAAAGTGGTCCGGAGCAGGGAATTCTGCCCAAAATGCGGCCCTGGTGTCTTTATGGGCAAAAGGAAGCTTGCTGACGGCAAAATCAGGCACTACTGCGGAAAGTGCTTTATGACGATTGAGAAAAAAGAGTGATTTAACACTACATTAAAATATATATTTGGGAGTAGTTTTTTATCTGCAATATGTTTATAAAACTACTTTTTACCTCGCAAGAATTTTTTGCTTTCTATGGGAAAATCTTTAGCCAAATTATCCAGATACCATCTCATACCCTCACATATTGCAACTGCTCCTGCCGGAACTGTTTTTCCATTATTGAGGTGGATTCTTAAGAACTTTTCGAAAAAATCTCCACCCCCCATGTTGCCAGCCAAATCATATTCTACAATTCCGCCCTCCCAGCTCGAAAGAAGGTACTTTTGCACTATGTTATGAAGTTCAGGAGTTTTGATATGTAAAATGAATGTCAATTCAGGCTTAAATGAAGATATATCTATAAAGAATCCAGTAGGAATTATCTCATAGTTCTTTGTAGACAGCTTTTTCAGATTAGGATTGCCTTCAAGGAAATATTTTCCTGGAAAAACCTGTTTGAGAGATTTCTTTTCAACAGGTAAGCAAAAAATGCCGAGAGGGTCTCCTCCATCATAAGTTTTGACTGCCCCCTCAAGCTTAAAAAATTCTTCCAACAATTCTCTGAAAATGGAGTACGCAAAAGAGTACTCCTCGTAAGCTCCCCTAACTGCGCTCATCGGCTGAAAAGTACCTGAGGGCACGACTCCAAGGTATCCCGGATATTCCATCAACCTATCACTTCTCTGTTGAAGGAATGTTGAGTAACCCCCGTCCTTTCGCTTCATTATCAAAAAAACATTCAGCCCGACTTTTGCAGGTCTTTTTCTGAAATCCTCAAGGAAATTGAATTTTATGGCTTTTCTAAGGACAAAAGTATTTTTCCTGTGAGCATGATTATAATAAAATTCTTTCTGGCACAATTCATAGGTCTTTATAAAATTGAAGTAACTTCCACTGCAACAGGACAAGACAATACCATCACTAACCTCCCTTACTTTAAATATATCGTAGGTATCCTGATCCCAGAAATTATCCCCCATTTCGCAGTCCTTCCTCAGAAAATCTACGTAATCAGAAATGCCAAAGTGTTTAAGGAATTGCTTTCCTTTTCCCCCGCCAAGCTCATGACCTTTGGCATTGTCTGAATCTTCATGTCCAAGCTCTCTCTCCAGATAACCCAAATCAAGAGGTGTTAAGCTTACTCCAAATCTACCCTTGCTCATGCTTCTAATCCAACTTTTCTTATAGAACAGAGGATAACTGTACAAAGATTTGTCCTTGATGTCCAAATTTACGCCCGAAAGAGTTTTCTGGAAGTATATGGGGTTTACCTGAAAATACTTGTTTTTGGCTCTTTTTATATCTTCGGAATGATGTCTAGATAATTCCTGATAAAGGTAAGCGTACGTGCGTTTTTCCGGCTTTTTCTGCCCGACAGCATTTAGGACTCCCCTAGTATGTATTTCCTTGAATTTTTGCTTTTCATCTTCCTTACTGTTGCTCAAACAAGACCTAACCCCACTAAAAAAATTAAATATATTATTAAAGAAACCGGTTAACCTATCTAAGAAAATTACTGCAAGAAAAAGTATAGCAATGCCCACCGACAAATCCGCTGCCATAATAACCCTTTGGGCATATATAACTTATTTGGGCGATTTATCC